>NZ_JBMDWV010000186.1:0-2892 GCF_048594605.1 Spirosoma sp. | reverse complement strand
TTACTTATTTCAGTTTCTTGACGAACGTTACAATTTCCCCGGAGCCGGGGTTTTTCAATATATATCCTTTCGTGCGTTAGGTGCCGTTGTTACGTCGCTACTGATCGCTGCTATTTTTGGCCGACGGATTATTGATATACTACGTAATCTTCAGATAGGCGAATCGATACGTGATCTTGGCCTGGAAGGACAGATGCAAAAGCGTGGAACTCCAACCATGGGTGGTTTTATTATTCTAGCCTCGTTGTTAATTCCAGCTCTACTATTTGCCAAACTTTCCAATGTATACGTAATACTAGCCTTAGTTTCAACTGTCTGGACGGGACTGATTGGTTTCCTGGATGACTACATTAAGGTATTCAAGAAAAATAAAGAAGGACTACAGGGCAAATTTAAGGTTGTCGGCCAGGTAGGTTTAGGCCTCATTGTTGGCTTAACATTGTCTTTCAACGATAGCGTTAAAATCAGGAAATATGCTCCACGTCTGCTGAACACGTCCAACGTGCCCGACATTTACACCGATATCAAGTCTACGCTAACAACGGTTCCGTTCGTAAAAAATAACGAGTTCGATTACAGCTCATTACTGTTTGGCGTACTACCAGATAGCTATACCTGGATTGTCTACGTAGCAATCTGTATTTTCATTATTACAGCCGTTTCGAATGGCGCCAACATTACGGATGGCATTGATGGGCTTGCTGCGGGAACATCCGTGATTATCGGACTGATTATTGGCGTATTGGCTTATTTATCGGGTAATAAAGTCTTTTCACAGTACCTAAACATAATGTACATACCCAACGCGGGCGAACTGGTTATTTTCTGCGCGGCCTTCGTTGGTGCCTGTGTCGGGTTTCTTTGGTACAACTCCTATCCTGCTCAGGTATTCATGGGCGATACTGGTAGTCTGATGCTAGGAGGAGTGATAGCTGTGCTGTTTCTGGCCATCCGTAAGGAACTTATGATTCCAATTATCTGCGGCATATTTCTGGCAGAGCTTGTGTCAGTAATTACGCAAGTCAGCTATTTTAAATATACCAAGCGTAAATACGGCGAAGGTCGACGGATTTTTTTGATGTCACCATTGCACCACCATTTTCAAAAGAAAGGGTACCATGAAGCTAAAATCGTGACCCGAATGTGGATTGTTGGTATCATTCTGGCCGTACTGGCCTTAGCCACACTAAAGTTACGTTAAGAAGGAATTCTTGATATATCCTTGTTTTTCAGCCTCCTACCGCCTATATTTGCACTCCCGTTTGAAGACGGGAGTGCTTTTTTATAAGCAAGTTACTAGAAATCAAACAATTAGTCTCCATAAAGTGAATACGCTCAGTTACAAAACCATCTCTGCCAACAAAGAAACGGCGCAGAAGGATTGGGTTGTGGTTGACGCTCAGGGTGAAGTGCTTGGTCGGCTGGCCAGCCAAATCGCACGCCTGATTCGCGGCAAACACAAGACCAACTTCACCCCGCATGTTGACTGCGGAGATAACGTGATCGTCATCAACGCCGATAAGGTGCGCCTGACCGGTGCTAAGATGACCGACAAAGTTTATGTTCGCCATACGGGTTATCCGGGTGGACAACGCTTCGCATCGCCCCGGCTGCTCCTTGAAAAGCATCCAGAGCGCATCATCGAACATGCTGTAAAAGGTATGTTGCCGAAAAATCGGTTAGGTCGTCGGTTATACACTAACCTGTACGTTTATGCTAGTGCTCAGCATCCTCATGAGGCTCAACAACCTAAAGCCGTTAAATTCTAAGTCATAATGGATCGTATTAATACCATTGGTCGTCGTAAAACGGCCATCTCACGGATCTACCTGTCGGCTGGTAGTGGAGCTATCTCGGTAAATGGAAAAGATTACAAACAATATTTTCCGACCGAAGTACTGCAAATCATTTTGAACCAACCTTTCGCTTCAATCAATGGCGTTGGTGGATACGATGTAAAAGTCAATGTTCGTGGTGGTGGCGTGTCTGGTCAGGCGGAAGCAACACGTATGGCTATTGCTCGTGCTCTGGTTGAATTGAACGCAGAATTCCGCCCAGCTCTTAAGAAAGAAGGTTTCTTAACCCGAGATTCACGTATGGTTGAGCGGAAAAAATACGGCCGCCGGAAGGCGCGTCGTCGTTTCCAGTTCTCGAAACGTTAATTGACAGTGGGCATGGCGCCTGGGGCATAGGGGCTTTCCCCTCCACCCTTTGCCCCGAACCCTGCGCTTTTTCTGTCCAGACTACACTTAGATGATGCCGATGTGTGGTGCTGCGTATAGTTTTCATTTTTCATTCTACATTTTTCATAATCTGTAATGGCACAAATCGAATATAAAGACCTCTTAGATGCAGGTGTACACTTTGGACACCTTACTCGTAAGTGGGATCCCCGGATGGCTCCGTATATCTTCATGGAGAAGAACGGCATCCACATTATTGATCTTAACAAAACGGTTGCGGCACTGGAAGAAGCAGCCAACGCAATCAAAGGTATTGTTCGCTCAGGCCGGAAAGTACTTTTCGTTGCCACGAAGAAACAAGCTCAGGAAATCGTTTCGGAAGAAGCGCGTCGGCTAAAAATGCCTTACGTAACCGAACGCTGGCAGGGTGGTATGTTAACAAACTTCGCTACGATTCGTAAATCGCTGAAGAAAATGCAATCGCTGGATAAAATGCTGAAAGACGAGGAGACCGTCAAAAGTATTGCCAAGCGTGAGCGTTTGACACGTACACGTGATAAAGAGAAACTGGAGCGTGTGTTGGGCGGGATTGCTGACCTGACTCGTTTACCAGCCGCTTTATTTATTGTCGATGTAAAGCGTGAACACATCGCTGTTGCCGAAGCCCATCGTTTAGGAATTCCTGTGTTTGCCATCTGCGATACAAATT
>NZ_JBMDWV010000185.1:0-12563 GCF_048594605.1 Spirosoma sp. | reverse complement strand
TTTTCTGAACAACGTAGCGATCTTTTATTGCCTTGTCGGGCATTACCATTCCGTCAAAACCGGCATTGGTCAGTTTATGATAAACTCCTCCATCGGCCGGGTCCTGCATCGTCAGCATCCAGCGTAGATTCCAAAGTGCTTCATCCAGCAGATCGGGAATCGTATTGCCGCTTTCGGGAATATTGGTTTTCAGCGATTTACAATACGTTGGAAAGTCTTCGTAGAGCGACAGCAGTGTCCCCATCGTAATGCCTGAGTTGACAATGTACTTGTTGTAATCGCCCGCATCGTACCAGCCTCGTGGCGACGAAATCACTGTACCCGCCGGTCGACTGTCGGAGGCAGCCGACGGATGTATCAGCACGCGCGTGTCGGGATGGCCCGCCGGACGATTCCATTTGCCCGCATACGTAGCAGGCAAATCCGTGGAAACCCGCTGATAATAAAATCCTTTTAGGGAGGCCTCTGCCGCAGCCTGATGCACACTGGGCTTTATCTCAAACGGATAAGAATAGCCAACGCCCGGAATCCTGACAGTATAGGTACCTGCCGACGTAAAGGCCGAAAAATCAGCAGTATGTGTCGTTTTGCCAGAAATAGAATTTTGTCGGGCCGGGCCCAGGGTGCCTTTGAAAACTACGGTTTTCTGATCGGCCGTAGTTAACTCAAACGGGCCTGTTACGTCGCCAACAACAATAGCAATTTTAGGCGCGTTGGGATAAAAACCAATCTGATTCAGGCGAATCGTTTCGGAAAGCGACTGCGCTTCGACCTGAATGCCAGATAGACTCATCAATAACAAAGAAGCAAAGGTATTGCGTATAGAAGCCATGAACACGTTCTTTTGTCTATTCTTCGCGTGATGAAGCCCTGTAAACACCCACCTCTGCCAATTGAACAGGTCCGTTCGTATTTGTGAACGTTAGCCGGATTCGGTTACTGCTTACAGCCGGGAAACGTAGCAATCGCTTGTAGCCTACGGTCGTAAATTGCTGAAGGGTCTTCCAGCCGGAGCCATCCCAGTACTCGACCCGACCATTGGCTACATGCTGACCGTTGGCAATATTTTCCTGAATCGAGATTCGGTCAAAGGCTTGCGCGGAACCCAGATCAATCGTCAATGGCTGATTGGCCGATAACGTAGTAGACGTACCTAATTGTTTATCCGTCAATTTAGGCTGCTTTATTACCAGATTATTTTTGAACGTTTCGTCCAGAATGCTCCGAAATTCTTTCAGACTGGCAATGTCCGATTCCGCGAAAAGACCTTCACGATTCGGCGGTACATTGAGCAACAGTAGGCTATTCCGCCCAACGGAATTGTAATACAGATTTACCAGATTTTTGCCTGACCGCACTTTCGAATCCTCCGAAGCATGATAAAACCAGCCCGGACGTATTGATACGTCGGTTTCGGCCGGAACCCATTGTTTACCCGTTGCATCACCCCGGTTCAGGTATTTAGGATCGGCTTTGCCCGGAGCCAGCCCTTCGGTATTAATCGTCGACCAGCAGGTTTCGCCCGCGTTTCCGGCTTCGTTTCCTACCCAGCGCACATCAGGACCCGCATCGGAAAACATAACCGCATTAGGCTGTAACTCACGTACCATCGCCCAATAGCCAGCAAAATCGTACGTCATATCCTTTGCGTTTTCACCTTTTGCCCCGTCAAACCAAACCTCCGAAACAGGACCGTAATTTGTGAGCAACTCACGTAGCTGACTTTTATAATAATCGTTATAGGAAGCGGTACCGTAACGCGGTTCATGGCGGTCCCAGGGCGAGAGATAAACGCCGAACTTTAGTCCAAATTCGCGACAAGCGTCTGCGACTTCTTTTACTACGTCTCCCTTACCATTTTTCCAGGGACTGTTCTTTACCGAATGCTCCGTCATTTTCGATGGCCACAGACAGAAGCCATCATGGTGCTTGGCTGTAATAATCGCCATTTTGAACCCGGCTTCTTTAAGCGCTTTAATCCACTGACGGGCATCGAGTTTGGTAGGGTTAAAAATAGACGGACTTTCGGTGCCATCGCCCCACTCTTTATCCGTAAACGTATTGACCGTGAAGTGAATAAATGCCGTTGTTTCGAGTGGTTGCCAGGCCAATTGCCGTGGGCTGGGCTTTGGTTGTGAATACGACAGTGCGACGGTTGTCAGCACCGCCAGGCCAGATAGAAAAAAAGAGCGCATAGAGTAGTAAGGACGTCTGTAATGACCCGTAAGCCGTTACGTTTTTTTAACAATCAAAAGTACATAAAAAACGCAGGAACCCTTTTTCTGCTTAATCAATGTGCTACGTAGCGATTATGTATAAACTTTAGAAGAAGCTGACAATCAATGTGAACGCACTTGAATAAAGATGAACAGCTTCGACTGTTTGATTATTTGTTAGACACAGTACATTTGCATCGTTCTTAAACAAACATAACCAATGAACGCAAAGCAACTTCTGTTCTCGCTGGTCTGTCTCCTCGCCAGCTTCGCCGTTACTGCTCAGGATGATCCCTCTAAACGCCCTAGCCCTCCCGCTCAGGCGAAAGCTACAGTCGGTGGCAAAACCATCACCATCAACTACAGCCAGCCCGCCGTTAAAGGTCGGGAAGTATGGGGCAAACTTGTGCCGTACGATAAGGTCTGGCGTACAGGTGCGAATGAGACAACAACAATTGAATTTTCGGATGACGTAACGCTTGAAGGAAAACCCGTTGCCAAAGGCCGTTACGCGCTTTTTACGATTCCAACCGAAAAAGACTGGACGATTATTATCAACAAAGGCATTAAATGGGGCGCATTCACCTATAAGCAGGATGAAGACGTACTACGGGTCAACGTACCTTCTAAGAAATCCGCTCAATTTGCAGAACGGATGACGATCGGCGTTTCACCTCAGGGTGTTGTATCGATTAGCTGGGCCGATAAACAGGCCGATTTCACTGTAAAATAGGGACGTATCATTACCAATGCGCCACCGGTGGTTAGTCCATCGGTGGCGCATTGGTAAATAAGCTTCATGAGGTTATCGCTTATCCCACCAGACTTTACTCAGGTACGAATCGCCGTTGGCCATTCGTGACGAAGCTTCCTGATAGTTCGCTGCGTTCCGAATGCGCTCGGTGCTGGAATAGACCCCTCGTCGTGGAATTTGCCCGTTCGTCGTACCTGGATTCGGGCCAGGAATCAGTTTTGGATAACCCGTGCGACGCCATTCAGCAAAAGCTTCATAATGACGCATGAACAGACTGATCCATTTCTGAGTCATAATCTGCTCCAGCTGCTGATCAACCGTTCCCGTTAATTTTCCTTCCCGACCAATGTATTCTGTGATAGCAGACTCGGCAATCGAGTATGGTTGAATTTGCATAGCCGCCCGAATTCCGGCCTGATAAAACCCTTCAGCCTGTGCTGGCGTTAAACCACCCCATCCCAGCAAAGCGGCTTCGGCCCGGAAAAAGCAGTTGTCGGAATATGCCAGAAATACGTACGGAAATGTTGATTTCCGGTCATTGTAAATCGCAATGGTTCCGTACGAATAATCATCCCGGTTAATGATCACGCTATTGCCCAGCGCCACGCCTAACCCCCGATAAATAGGTTTGCCTGCTTTTTTGGAGTTTTCAGTTGGCTCGGCAATACGGGGTAAGCGTGGGTCATTCTTCGCCAGTAGTACGTCGATAAAAGGCGCTGCCATCTGGTTCAGCTCTTTACTACCATTGTAGCCGCCGATAGTGGGGTGATAACCAAACGGATTACCGTCCTGCGTTACGGTAGGCATGGCTCCATTGTCGGCATTGCTTTCGATGAGCGGTCCTTTCAGAGCTTCCTCTACCGTTTTTCGGGCCAGGTTCGGATCAGCGTAGCGGAGCCGCATACCCAGGCGAAGCTTCAGGGAGTTAGCCAATTTCCGCCATTTCGTTACGTCGCCTTTATAGACAAAATCAGCGCTGGCATACGATACGTCGGTTGCGGTCAGTTGCGCGGTGGCAGCATCCAGGTCAGCAATCAGCGATTTATAAATATCTTCCTGTTTGTCGTATTTAGGCAATAGAACCAGTTGATCGTCGGGGAGGCCTGCCTGCGTATACGGGATATCCCCCCAGAAATCAGTCATCCGTTGCCAGAAATAGATTTCCGTAATCTTGGCAATCGCCAGCTTGGTACGTCCGTTGGGAGAGTTTTCCTGCCCTTTCAACACCTGATTCCGAATCTGAGCCAGATTCTTGATCAGTTCGTAATGCGAAGTCCAGTTGTTGGTCTCATAAATATCCCGGTCTTCCAGATACTGCGACGGCGCCGACAGCGAACCGCTGGCCCACTGCTCGACCCACGAACCTACCTGCCACCAGTTGGTGCCATCGGCCAGAAATCCGGAAAGCTGAGCCTGCGAGTACAGATACTCCGCCGGTACGTTGCGGGGCGACGTTGGTGACGTATTCAGTTCCTCAAAATTGTTGGTGCAGGCCGATACGCTCATGAGCAGCCCAAGCACCGTAAAAATATTATGTATGAATAAACGCTTCATTCTCTTGATGCAAATTAAGGGTTGGGTCAGAAACTCAGATTTAGGTCGACGCCGACGGTACGTAGCAACGGTAGCGAATGCTGCTCCATACCGAGCGTTCCGGAGTTGACGTTGACCGACGAATTTTCTGGCGAAAAACCGTCGGTGTGCCGTTCGAGATAGCCAAGGTTCCGACCATACAACGCCAGCGAAGCACCTTTCACGATCTTGTTATTTTTAAGAATCGCAGCTGGTAATTGATAAGCCAACCGCACCTCCCGAATGGCAATGTAGCTAGCGTCGTAGAGAAACTCTTCGGCAACCGCAAAGCCTTTGTCGGAAGCTACCCGGTTCCAATAAGCCTGTGCTGTTACTGGAATGTCGTTAGCCTGACCTGTACTGACCCACTGCGTTCCTTCGCGACGCGCTTTCACACCGGCAGCAATTAAGCCTCCTTCGCGACCTTCCAGCGTTCGCCTTGAGGTTCCGTAGGCCGCTTCCTGCACGCGTCCCTGCGAGAAAATCTGCCCACCACGTCGAATATCAAGCAACGTACTAAGCGACAATCCTTTATAAGAGAAGCTATTGGTCAGCCCACCGATCCACTTTGGTGTTGCGTTACCGATTGCTAACGTACCGATGCTCTGTACAATGGGTAATCCTTTATCGTCAATCATCCGGTTGCCGTCGGCATCGCGAAGCCAGGCATAATCCGCAGCTTTCAGTTGACCGTATGGCTGACCCGGTGCCGCCACTACCCGAATATTTCGATCGGAACCCACCACGATTTCGTCAACGCCCTGAATCAACTCCAGCACTTTGTTTCGGTTGGCCGAGAAGTTGAACGCTACGTCCCAGGCAAAACCGTTCGTGAGTTTAACGGGCGTTCCGGCCACCAGAAGCTCAACGCCTTTGTTTTCGATACGTCCCGCGTTGGTCAGTTTGTTACTGTAGCCCGTCGATTGAGAAATTACAATCGGCAGGATTTGGTTACTGGTAACAGAGTGATAATACGTAAAGTCGAAGCTCAGCCGGTTCTTGAAAAAACGCAGCTCAGCACCCGCTTCGTAGGATGTTTTAAGTTCGTTTTTCAGGTTCGGATCAACAATAGTGCTGGTATACGTAGCCAAAGGCTGATTCAGGAACGTATTGGCATTTAAACTATAGTAGCCCGTCGTGGAGTACGGATCGCCCGAGCGGCCAGCCTGCGCATACGAAGCCCGAAGCTTGAAATAATCCAGTGCCGAAAATTTCAGATTCAGTGCGTCCGAAACACCCCAGCTTAGCCCAACCGATGGATAGAAATACGAACTATTGGCAACGGGCAGCGTTGACGACCAGTCGTTACGTGCCGATACGTCCAGGAAAAGGTAATTTTTAAAACCGATGCTGGCTTGCCCGAAAGCCGAATTGATCGTTGACTCAGCGACCCCAAGCCGCGGGGTGTTCAGTACCGTTCGACCAACGGCATACAGCCCCGGAATGCTCAACTGCGTGCCGGTATTACCCGTGATCCGGTAGCGATTGTTTAGCTGATTTACCCCAAAATTGGCACTGATCGAAAAATCGCCAACTTCTTTATTGATCATCAGTAAAGCATCGATATTCTCGGTTTTGTTGTACTCTGTATTCTCATACACATCGCCCGTCTGCGAAATTCGGGTGCCAACGGCGTGCCAGCCATACTGCCGCTCATAGTAGAAATCAGTACCGTAGCGAAGCTGAAGATTAATGCCCTTCATTAATTCGTAGTTCAGCTTGGCGTAGGCAATTATCCGATCGCGGGTGTCTTCGTTGTGTGTATTGTTGATCGTCCAGAATGGGTTCGACGTAACGGAGTTGCTTTCAAATATTTTTTCGCCACCTACAAAAAAGCCATTTCCGCCTAAATCCTGCGAAAGCCGAATATCCTTGGCCGTGTATTCATACCGTCTCAGCCCGTCCATATTCAGGCTGCGCGGTACGTACAGAAAACGGTACACGGCATTTTGTCCATCATCGCCCACAAAAGGACGATTATTAACCGCCTGATTGATGTAATTTACTTTCGCGTCAAGATTTAATCCTTTCGCCACATCAGCTGACAGTTTAACAGTTACTGAGTTACGATTCAGTTTGTTGGTCGGCACAAATCCGTTATTGGTCAGGTTTGTGAGCGAAAAATAATAGTTCACCCGTTCTCCTCCGCCATCGACGCTAACCGTATTAATGGCCTGTTTTTCGGGTTGAAAAAACGCGGTATATGGGTCCGCAATCGGCGAATAGCTGACCGTATCGCCCCACATGTCCTCAACCATCTGCCCTTGCATTCGGGGCCCCCAGCTGCCGCGTGTGGTTGGGTTTCGTCCCCCACTTAGCTTAGGAATACCGCCCGTCAACGATGATGTAAACGGAACGACTGTACCATTAGCCTGCCGATAGAACGTAAACTGGCCGTTGTATCCCTGACCGTATTCATTCTGGTAATCAGGTTTGATTAACGCGTTCCCAACTGAGTAGCTACCACTGTATTGAATGGACGGTTTCCGATTGCGCCGACCTGACTTTGTGGTGATGATCACTACGCCGTTTGCCCCTAACTGACCATAAAGCGCAGCTCCATTCGGTCCTTTCAGAATGGTCATGGATTCGATATCGTTCGGATTGATATTGGAAATACCATCGCCCCCATCCAGGCCACTTTGCAATTGAAACGAGCTGATGGCCCGACGGTTCGAGTTATCGATTGGGACGCCGTCGATTACGTAGAGCGGCTGCGAATTACCGGATAATGACGAATTTCCCCGAATCACGATTCGGGACGAACCCGTCATGCCGCCCGACGACGACGTAACCTGTACACCGGCTACTTTACCCGATAAAGCCGTTCCCAGATTCGTTACGTTGGAATTGGCCAGATCGGTTCCTTTTAATTCTCCAGCGGCATAGGTAAGCGCCTTTTTCTCCCGCTTAATACCCAGAGCCGTCACTACAACTTCATTTAGCGTCTGGTCTACGGCCGTCAATCGGACTGTAATAACGCTCTGACTGCCAACCGTAATTTCCTGTTTTTCGTAGCCGACGAAGCTAAATACCAGCACCGCAGTGCCGTTCGCTACGTTGATCCGGAAAGCTCCCTGGGCGTCAGTCGTTGTGCCTTGCGCGGTACCTTTAATTGTTACGCTGACTCCCGGTAAGGCATCTCCTTTCTCGTCGGATACGGTACCCGAAACAGGCTGATCCTGCACGCGAAACGATGTCTCTTTAGTCACTGCGTAACTAAGAGTTGGACCACCTGTCAGCACTAGAAACATGATCCAGGCAGGTAATCGGCGAATAAGGCGTGAATACTCTGTGAAAAGGTAAGGTTTTCTCATAATTTGATCATTTTGTTTAGATTCTGAGTAGCCGATTTACTTGAGGGTATTCTTTGAGAAATAGAATTCATCTAATTTACCAATCTATTAAAAATCGGTTAAAGTACCATTTTATGGATGAATTTTGCATAAAAAAACATCGTCAACCGCATTGTCCGGTTGACGATGTTTTTTGCTTTTGTTACTAATCTTTTACTCTAAATTCGTTCAAAGAAGCTGTTCCAACATTCGAATGTACCCGTCTATGCCTTCCTCAATTTCGCGCAGATAAATAAACTCATCGGCTGAATGCGATCGTCCGGAATGGCCGGGCCCACATTTCAGCGACGGACAATTCAACACGGCCTGATCGGACGTAGTGGGCGAGCCATACGTAGTGCGCCCTAATGCAACACCGGCTTTTACAATCGGATGATCAACTGGAATAGACGATGGTTTCAGCCGAATCGAGCGCGGTTTTACCTCCGACTGGATATTATCCCGGATAATATCAATCACTTCTTCGAGTGTGTATTGCTCCGTTACGCGGGCGTCAATCGTGAAGGTACAGGTGTCGGGCACTACGTTGTGCTGCGTACCGGCGTTAATGATTGTTACCGACAATTTAATGGGTCCAAGTGTTGGCGATACGTTTGGAAACTGGTACGTAGTGAGCCAGTTAATGTCCTGAATCGCTTTATAAATCGCGTTCTCTCCTTCATTGCGAGCCGCATGTCCACTAACGCCGTGCGCCGTACAATCAAGAACAAGCAACCCTTTTTCAGCAATCGCTAACTGCATTTCGGTTGGTTCGCCAACAATGGCAAAACTGATTGGCGGTAACTCGGGCAGTAAAAGCTCTAATCCGTTACGTCCCGAAATTTCTTCTTCCGCCGAGGCCGCCATGACCAGATTGTAGACCATGTCGGGCTGATCGTAGAAGTGAACGAACGTAGCAATCAACGAAACCAGGCAGCCGCCTGCGTCATTGCTACCCAGGCCGAACAGTTTTCCATCACGTTCGATAGGATCGAATGGGTCCAGTGTCCACGACGTATTGGGTTTTACTGTGTCATGATGCGAGTTCAGCAAAATTGTTGGTTTGGCAGGATCGAAATGTCGATTTTTAGCCCAGATATTGTGCTGAAGTCGCTCGAACGGAATTTGTTTTTCCTGAAAAAAGCCTTCAATTATTGCCGCCGTCTTATCTTCTTCCCGGCTAAATGACGGCGTCGCAATCAAGCGTTTAAGCAAGGCAAGTGCATCAGCAGCCAGCTCAGTCTGTTCTGGCGTTGGTGTAATAAGTTGAGGCATAAAAAAGACGTTGGCTGCTCAAAGATACGGCCAAACTCGCTTGCCAAATCATGCGAATAGTTGGGTTCTCGTTTTCTCTTCCTTCTATGACTTCCTGCCTTATCAATCTATACGAACTAGCACCTTTCGTTTAATTATTTTTTAAATTTTTTTTCACGGACACTTCATTCAGCCGGTCAATATTTGAGCTGTTCAACAACACGTATAAAACTATTTAAACTAATGAAAACAGTAAAATATGGCCTCGCTAGTATAATACTTGCCTGCTGGCTGATGAGTTGCTCATCGGGTAGCAAACCCAATTCAACTGTTGAAGCAGCCTTTACGAATAAATTCGGCAAGGTGGAGCAGGTTGCATGGAGCAGTAATGTCGATTATTCGTATGCGCATTTTACACAGCACGGAAAACCTGTTGTGGCGGTCTTTGGCAACGACGGTCAGTTCATCGCCACGGATCCGGCAAAACCCATCAATTAAGTCTCACCAAATCAAACAATAGCCATGAAAACAGGAATCACCCACGCCCTGACAGTCGGGATAACGGCTCTGAGCCTGTCTGTAGCCGTTGCACAAGTCAGCACAGATTACGACAAGTCGGTTAATTTCAACACGTTTAAAACCTACGCCTGGACAACACCCGACATCCAGGTTGGCAATGATCCGGTTTATAAAAGTGGCCTGATCACGAAGAATATTGAAAATGCGCTCAACAGGGAGATGGACGTGCGTGGCCTGACGATGAACGCCGAAAAACCCGATCTGCTGGTGAGTTTTCATACCTACACCGAAAAGAAAACGGCTTCCTACCCAACCTATGCGCCTGTTCCGATGTACTATCCGTTTGGGTTTCGGACGGGCTGGCGCTACTATCCTTACGGTTTTGGCAACTGGCCGTATGCCTGGAATAACAACATCCAGCACGTCAATTATACAGAAGGTACGTTGATAGTTGACATTGCCGATGCGCAAACCAAACAACTCATCTGGCGGGGCAGCATAGAAGGTAACGTATCAGACCCGAAACGACTGGAAAAAGAAGTCGATAAAGGAATTCATAAAATCATGAAAGATTACCCGGTGAAACCCCTGAAATCCTGACTTATCAGATAACCAGCCCTGGTCATTAGTCAGCGCGTTTCATTCTGATAACTAATGACCAGGGCTTATTCATCCTTCGTAGAATTTTACTCCTTTTTCGCGAAGAAACGTCTTGATTACATCAACGTGAACACATTCCCCAACGTTTAGGAATGGGTAATTCGATACGCGGCTCCGACGTCCGTTTATCAACACTTCCCGATCTTCGATATCAAAACCCATATGCAAATGGCGCGTTGCCGACTGCATACCATAAATCAGTCCTTTTGTATCGAACAACGGGCCACCACTTTGACCGCGTAAACCGGGCGTACTCATCTCAATGCTAGTTATTGAATTTTTATCGCTCAACAGCCTCGTTACAATACCATCCGTTGGGTAGTGTGGCGAATAAATGCGTCCTGTGTCGGTCCATTCAATATCATCAATAGCCGGATTATAGCGGTAATTGGTAAATTCAGGAAAAGGATATCCCAAACGGCATAGACTTCGACCTGGTTTTATTAAACTACTATCGCCCAGGAACGTAGCATGCGACCGATACAACTTTCGGCCATAACCTTCGAAACGTAGCAGAGCCAGATCCTGCGTAGGATGATAGTCAATTTGTGGCTTCTGAAATTGATCAAAGCAGTTAATAAAGCTGTTACGTACCCGCACCACGGTATTGGCACTAATTTTAAACTTAGCTTCTAGCTGCGCAATGAGGTAATTCGCATTTTTCTCGCGCAGTACGTCCCGGCGAGCGCCCTGATAATTGCGATAATTCTGATGAATTGCATCGACCTGATCAATTAATTCGGCAACGTGTTTACACGTAATGGCACAACCATCCTGGTTAACGAAAAAGAGAGTGGCTGTTCCAGGCACAACCTCACTATGACCATGGAGCCGAACAATTGAGTGAAGAGGACGGGTAAAAGCATCAACGCGTTCAATGGCGTCAACAAACATAAAAGTCGTTAAATAATAGTACAGTCAATTCGTCGGCAATATAAATAATACGACCGACTGATTGACTGTACGACTTAGACACTCTAGCCTATTCTTTGGGTTTTACCTTCACTTCAGCCGGAACAACGGCTCCACCGGCGCTGGCGCTGTCGGGCGGGGCTTGCTGAGGAGCGTCCATGCTATTGTTGGTTGTATCGCCTTGACGGCCGAATACGGAACTGTCGCTTGCTGTCTCGCTTGTTTCAGTAGTTGATTCTTTTTTGTCACCTGAGCAATTCCAAAGGGTAAGGCTGGAACTAACAATCAATCCGGTAAGCAACCAGGAGCGGGCGTATTGAGCACGAGTGTGTTTCATAATTTTTCAGAACGTTGATATAAGATATAAATCGATACAAATAAAACTGCTGGTTTTCGTTGAGCAGCACTAGCGGTATGCTCATGGTTTCACTTTCGTAGAATCGCGAATTCCAAGCGGACCGGGTGCCGTTGAGTCGGCAGACTGGCCATGTGCCTCTTCAACGCTTTCCCTAGTAGCGGCCGAAGTATCTTCAACGGCATTCGATTCAACAGCTCGGGTAGAATCAGTACTGATTCCATCGATACCGTTTTGATTTTCGCGACACTTTTGTACAAGCAGCGCCAGCACCAGAACAGCAATTGCAATCATGGCCCAGCGGAGCCAGCGCACATTTTCGTGCCGACGGTCACCCTCGGCGCTTTTCGGTATATTAGGATTAATAGCTGTGCCGCTAAAATTGTCGGCTCCCTGTACCTCAGTTACCGGCCCGGCAGGTGTGACCAGTTCGTCAAAGCCTAATAAACTGCTTACGGCTTCCAGCCCGTGAGGCAACGTTTTACGAAATTCGGTAGCCTGCCCCAGCAACAATGTTGTAAGACTTTCAGCGGTTAATCCTTTTTCCTGCTCCTGCCGCCCCAGAGCGCCCATGAGTACTGAACCAGCCAGACTTAGAACTGTCTGTACGGATTGAGGTTTTGTTCCACTATACGTACTGATTAGCTCCGTAGTACGGGTCAGTTTCTCATCAAAAACTTCGTTAAGAAAATCTTTTCCAGCTGCTCCAGCATCAGCTACAGCCGCTTTCCGATCGGTTACCTGGCTGACATCCAACGGAGTATTGCCATAGTCACCTTTATCCAGAAAATTAATAATTGACGACGCCCCGCCTGAAGATTGAACACGTTGAGTAAGGGCACCTAGCAGCGCGGGAATAGCTCCATTTATGGCTTTCAACGTATTAGCCGAGGATTCATTCAGCGAATTACTGAGTTGATCAACTACAGCAGGTGTAAACTGCTCTTTCAGGTAGGTTATTAAATGAACGGCCATAGTTTTTCATT
>NZ_JBMDWV010000184.1:0-7796 GCF_048594605.1 Spirosoma sp. | reverse complement strand
GTTTTTTGAACTGGCAAATGCAACGTAACGGCTTAAAAGTGGAACGGTTTCAGGCGGGGCGATCGAATCAGATTGTTTCGGGTAAACCGGCAAAACTCCATCAAAAATATCCGTTTGAGGTGATCAATCAAGCTGTGAACGGAGAGATACGTACTGGTACCGGCATTGAAACCCGATCGTTGTTTCCAGACTTAACTACGCTAAAACCCGCTGACTATCCAAACGAAAATATGTGTAGCATCGCCTTTCAAATTCGCTACGGTCTGTTCGACTATTTTTCCGGAGCCGATATTCAGGGTGTACTTCAATTCGGTCAGCCAGCCTGGCATGACGTAGAAACCCCGATTG
Organism: Spirosoma sp.; assembly: GCF_048594605.1. Lineage (GTDB taxonomy): Bacteria > Bacteroidota > Bacteroidia > Cytophagales > Spirosomataceae > Spirosoma. Next base: position 7,448 of record NZ_JBMDWV010000184.1, on the reverse strand, counting down.
CCAAGGTAGCAGGCCCTGTTGATGTGCAACTACTCGATCATCACGGCTATGCTGATTCGCAAAATGGCGCTTTGTTAGCGAGTCTACGACCCCGTATTTTTGTCATTCCTTCCTGGGCATCTTCCCATCCGGCGCCTGAGGTGCTCGAACGTATCTATTCCGAACAAACGTACAAAGGAGAGCGGGACGTGTTTGCCCTAAACCTGCTTGAAGAGGCTAAAATCGCTAACAGTAATTTTCTGCCTCGGTTAAAAAGTCAGTCGGGACATGTCGTTATTCGGGTTGCACCCGGTGGTGCTACGTATCATGTTCTGGTTGTGGACGATACGGATGAATCGTTTAGAGTGAAAGCAAGCTATGGGCCGTACTTGTCTCAATAGTAATAGTTACGGTAAAATAGATGATTTTTTGTCGGATTGTCTGGCTATCAGTACGTCGGTGCCAGCCTGATATCCCTGCACTATCATCCGGCTAATATCTTCCGACGTGAATTTCATCATGTTTAAGTACAGCGGTTCTGTCGGCCGGATAATCGTTAACGAAATATTGCGGCCGTGCAGTTTTTCGCGCTCGGCAAAGCGTTCGGCCCAGGCAATGTCGTTGTTTACCAATTGGTTAACAGTGATATCTTTCACTCGATCGGCCAGGTTGAGCAGATTACGATAGTTAAACTTCTCGTTATATATTTTCTTGGCATGGCAGGCAGCACAGGCAATCTCTGTTGCGCCATCCTCAATAGCAACACGTAGCGGTGCCACTTCACGAAGGCCACCATCCAAAAAAGCGCGTCGATGATCACCAGCTATTTGCACGGCAGGCATCAAAAAAGGCAATGAACTACTGGCGTAAACGTAATCCAGAAAATTAGGGTCATGGGCATCGGCGTAGCACATATCTCCCTCAATAATGTCGACGGCGCCAACTTTAATCTTGACAGGGCCGTTTTTAATCGCTTCCAGGTCAATGTTATTACGAATAAGATTCTTGATGGGCGAATTGTCCAGCAATCCTTCAAAACGGCTCATAAGCGTATTATATCCCATCCGAAACCGTGATCGGATAACGGCTACGTCGTCGGGCTTGGTAATGTTCCGTATCCAGAACTCGATCAGGTGCTTACCCACTTTCACCCAGTCGACCTGGCCAGTAGTAACGTATTGGCGAGCGGCTTCATTGGCAAGAAACGTAGCGTTAAGACTTCCAACGGAAATACCATAAAGCTGATCCGGTACAAATCCCGATTCAAATAAGGCCATCGCGGCACCCACCTGAAAAGCGCCTTTGAGAGAACCGCCCCCCAGAACAAGGGCTTTGACGGGTGATGTCGGTTGGGAAGGAACAGCATCAGGTTGCGGAACGGGTGGTATAGGATTGTCGATCATAGACGAAGTAGGTATGTGGCAGGAACGGCATATCGTAACGGTAAATTGTCTTTTTTCAACCAATAAACAAAACGAAACCTTATACAGATAGTTTTGAGAAAGGCCCTGCTTTTCGGAACGGCTTTTCGGGGTCTGCACTTTCCTTACTATAATTGCCAAAGAATAGTTGAGGTTGTCAGTTAAGAGTCGTTAGTAAATAACTACGGACTACTGACGACTATTGGCTAACGACTTTATTATGCCTCTTACCGTCGCTGATATACAAGCCCCGATTGCTGCCGAAATGGAGTTGTTCGAGCAGAAATTTCGGGGGCAGATGAAAAGCGATGTGATGTTACTCGACCAAATCATGAAATACATCGTGAAGCGGAAGGGTAAGCAGTTACGGCCAATGTTCGTATTTCTGACAGCGGGCGTTTGCGGAAAAATCACGGAAGCAACGTACCGGGGTGCTTCGCTTATCGAATTACTTCACACCGCTACGCTTGTTCATGACGACGTAGTGGATGATTCGAATTACCGGCGTGGTTTTTTTTCGATCAATGCACTCTGGAAGAATAAAGTAGCCGTGCTCGTTGGCGACTATCTGCTGTCGCGCGGGCTGCTACTCTCCGTAAACAATGGCGATTTTGATTTGCTTCAGATCGTTTCGCGGGCCGTCCGCGAATTAAGCGAAGGCGAGTTACTACAGATTGAAAAAGCGCGTCGGCTCGATATTACTGAGGACGTTTATTATGAAATTATTCGCCAGAAAACAGCTTCGCTCATTGCCGCCTGTTGCGCAGTAGGAGCCCGTTCGGTGGGCGTCGAGCCGGAAATTGTTGAACAGGCCAGAGCCTTCGGCGAAAAAGTTGGTATTGCGTTCCAGATTAAAGATGATCTGTTCGATTACGGTACAGCGGAAGTAGGGAAACCCCTGGGAATCGATATCAAGGAGAAGAAAATGACCCTTCCGCTTATCTACGCGTTGAACAAAGCTGGTTTTCTGGAAAAACGCCGGATTATTAACCTCGTCAAAAATGAAAGCGAGAATCCGAAGAAGGTTAACGAGGTGATTACATTCGTAAAAAATTCAGGCGGTATTGAATACGCTACAGAAGCTATGAACCGCTACGTTGCCGAAGCCCAGACGCTGCTGAATTCATTCCCGGATTCGGTTTATCGGAATTCTCTGCATCAATTGGTTCAGTACACCATCGAACGAAGTAAATAGAGAAAGGCAAGCCTGGTTTTGAAGACTTTGCCCAATAATTTGTTTCGTACCTTTGCATGACCTGACTACCATACACAACGATTTCATGCGTTTACGTTCTATCTATCTATTATTTTCATTCGTTGCGGTAACGGCTTTTGCTCAGCCCAAAAAATCAGCAACCGTTACCCGTAAAGACCCTACATCTCTGGCACGTCCTAAACTCGTGGTAGGTATTGTTGTCGATCAGATGCGCTATGACTACCTGTACCGCTATTATAACAAATTCGGTAAGGGAGGATTCCGGCGTTTAATGGATGGGGGCTTCAATGCCCGTAACAATCACTACCATTACGCTGCTACGTATACAGGTCCCGGCCATGCCGCCATTTATACAGGGTCGGCGCCAGCACTCAACGGAATTGTCGGTAATGATTTCTACGAACGGAACATCGGTCGGTTAATGTACTGTGCCGAAGACACGACAGTTAGCAGCGTAGGCAATACAGGAACCGCCGGTAAAATGTCGCCACGTAATTTGCTCGTAACAACCATTGGTGATCAGCTTAAACTGGCTACGGACGGGCGGGCAAAAGTGGTCGGTATAGCCCTGAAAGATAGAGGGGCGATCTTACCCGCCGGACATGCTGCCGATGCTGCCTATTGGTTCGATTCAAAAGACGGTAATTTTATCAGCAGTACGTTCTATCAGAAAGAATTACCTAAATGGGTACAGGATTTTAATGCCCGCAAACTGCCAGAGCAGTTCATCACGCAAAAGTGGGAGCCTACGCTGGCTCTGGATCAGTACACCGAAAGTACTGTTGATGATGAACCTTATGAGTCGGTGCTGGCTGGTGAGACAAAGTCTGTATTTCCGCATGCATTTGTCGTTCAGGCTGGTGGGCTGAAATATGAGCCGTTACGTACGAGTCCTTATGGCGACCAGATTACGAAAGAGTTTGCGCTCGCAGCCATTAAAGGAGAACAGCTGGGTCAGCACGACGTAACAGACATGCTTTGCCTAAGTTTCTCATCGCCCGATTATATTGGACACGCGTTTGGTACACATGCTATCGAAACCGAAGATAATTATATTCGACTCGACCGGCAACTGACCGATATCTTTACTCAATTAGATGCGACCGTTGGCAAAGGAGAGTGGCTTGCGTTTTTGTCAGCCGATCATGGTGTAGTGGATGCGCCAGGCTTTCTGCAACAGTATCGAATTCCAGCCGGTATAAAAAGCTATGGGGCAATTGGTGAAGTTGTAAAGAGCACACTCGAAAAAGCCTATGGACCTGGTCAGTGGATGCTCTCGTACTTCAATCAGCAGATTTATCTTAATCATTCCCTACTAACGGAAAAGAAAATTGCCATCCAGCAGGTTTACGAAATCCTACAGGCCGAGTTATTAAAGCAGACAGCAGTAGTCAACGTAATTAACCTTCATAATCTCGGTGCTGAAGCTCTGCCAGAATTGCAGGCCAACTTGTTCAAGAACGTATATCACCCAAATCGAAGTGGTGATTTCTACGTATTGCAGGCACCTGGCTGGTTAGAGGGCCGTAATAAAGGCACTACGCACGGAACGGTCTATGCCTATGACACGCACGTACCGTTTCTGGTGTACGGCTGGGGAGTTAAACCCGGACAGACGTTACGTCGGACCCATGTGCATGATATTGCCCCAACAATTACGGCCTTGCTGCATCTGCTTGAGCCCAGTGGTTGTATCGGCAATCCTGTTGAAGAAGCAATCGCAAAGTAATTCAATACGCTAAGCGACAGAACGTACTCACTTGATACGTTCTGTCGCTTATACAAAACTTACTTCTTTAAAACCGAAATACCGTACCTGTTCATGATCGGCGATAGCTAAACGCCCTGTACTATCAACGCCAATAATCGTTCCTCGAAAGTACTGACCTTCACGCTCGAACAGGTGCTCTTCCTGATACCGGTAAAGTATCTGTAAATAGCTGATTTTTAACGTATCGCGCTGGCCCGACCGTAGTTGTAAATAGCGTTGTTCGAGGGTTTCGCAAAGGCGGCTGAGCAAGCCTGCTACGTCGTAACCATTAGGCAAAGGGGACTGCTGCTGTAATGATGTGGCCGTTGAATAACTAAAGTCAGTCTGATTGATATTTAGCCCCATCCCGACAACGGACCACGCGATATTATAACTGTATAACGTATTCTCGATCAGTATGCCACCCAATTTATAGTCACCAACGTAAACATCATTTGGCCATTTGATACGTAGTGCATCGCCAACCAAGGGCTGAAGAAGATCATATATACCAAGCGAGATCGCAATATTCAGCCAAAACTGTTCGGAAGCTGATAAAAATGTTGGTTTTAAAATAAGCGAAGCCGTTAAATTTTGCCCTGATTTTGCCTCCCATTGGTTGCCTCGTTGCCCACGGCCAGCCATCTGATTATCCGTAACAACGAGAGTGCCTTCAGCAGGGTCAGTTTGGGCAATCAAAGTAGCCGCTTCGTCGTTAGTAGACTGACAGCTTGGCAGATATTGTATTTTTTGCCCGAGAAAAAGTGTTTTGGGATAGATTTTGTACAAAAGATTGTATAGTTTAGTAGAGTAGAAATAAAAGTTAATGAATGGTACTTTGGATATTTTCTATCCATTAGGTAAAGTACCCGCTGATTAACGCATCGTGCAATGTTAAACCGAAAGCATGAGAATTAACAAAAACCATGAATTTACTGCCGAGCAGATCCGCGATTTTGTTGTGCGGGGTATGCAGGAAAAAAAAGCGCAGGACATTGTTGTAATGGATTTGCGCAACGTTAAAAACGCTATCTGTGATTACTTTGTTCTATGTTCGGGTAACTCCGATACGCAGATTGATGCCATCTCAACGTCGATAGAAGAGGAAGTTTATAAAGCCAGTAAGCAAGATCCCTGGCATAAGGAAGGGAAACTGAACCGCGAATGGATTCTGCTGGATTACGTTGATGTGGTGGCTCACGTCTTCAAAAAAGATCGCCGGGCCTTCTACGACCTCGAACAACTTTGGGGCGATGCTGAGATCCGGGTAATTGAAGACAATGCACTGATGACAGTATCCTGACGAACTGATTGTCTTTGTAATAAAGAGTGTGAAAAGGCCTTTTTTGGCCGTTTATGGGATAGATGAACCGTCTGTCCTAACCGTTTCACGGTAGAAACATTCATTCGTGAAACGGTGTTACTTGTTGGAATCCGTTTTGTACAACCTGAGGAAATGGCAGAAAATAATAATAGAAATCCGTTAGTACCCCGAGGTGGCCCACGTAAGCCTAACTTTCAGGGCTGGATTGTGGCGTTGCTGATTGCGGCTATTCTTGGCATTACGTTCTTTAACCGGAGTTCAGCCACTCGCGAGATCTCGCAAAAGCGGTTTGAGCAAATGGTGAAAGAACATGAAGTAGCCGAAGCAGTAGTCGTAAATGATAAAGTTGCGGAGATAACCCTCACCCAACAAGCTGCGCAAAGTCCCAAATACCGTAACTTATTTGCTGACAAGCCGTATTTCGGCAGCAATCACGGTCCGCATTTCCAAATCCAGATAGCCTCTGGAGAGACGTTCAAAAAAGATCTGGACGCAATGGAAAAGGACGTACCAGCCAATGAAAAAGTCGAATACCGATTTGAACAACGTAGCGATTTCGGAAGCATTATCAGTACATGGGGTTTCCTGATCGTCATGATTTTGGCGATGTACTTTTTGCTGGGACGTGTGTCTGGCGCAGGAGGGCCGGGTGGTCAGATTTTCAACATAGGAAAATCGAAAGCAGCCTTGTTCGATGCTGATAACAAGGTTAAAATCACGTTCAACGACGTAGCGGGTCTGGATGAAGCGAAGGAAGAGATTAAGGAAATCGTCGACTATCTGAAGAACCCAACCAAGTTTACCAAGCTGGGGGCAAAAATTCCAAAAGGAGCATTGTTAATTGGTCCTCCGGGTACTGGTAAAACCTTGTTAGCAAAAGCAGTTGCTGGAGAAGCAGGTGTTCCATTCTTCTCGCTGTCTGGCTCTGACTTTGTTGAAATGTTCGTTGGGGTAGGGGCCGCTCGTGTGCGTGACCTCTTTAAACAGGCTAAAGAAAAAGCGCCTTGTATCATATTCATTGACGAGATCGACGCCGTAGGTCGCTCACGTGGTCGTGGTTCAATGCCCGGTGCTAATGATGAACGTGAAAATACGTTGAACTCACTACTGGTCGAAATGGATGGTTTCGCAACGGATTCAGGAATTATCATCCTGGCCGCTACCAACCGTCCTGACGTACTGGATTCTGCCTTGCAGCGTCCTGGCCGTTTCGACCGTCAGATCAGTATTGAGAAGCCCGACATTATCGGTCGTGAAGCAATTTTCCGGGTTCACCTGAAGCCAATCAAGCTGGCGCCAGATGTTGATCCGAAAGAATTAGCCGCTCAAACACCTGGTTTTGCTGGAGCGGAAATCGCTAACGTTTGTAACGAAGCGGCTCTGATTGCTGCACGTAGTGATAAAGAGGCTGTTGATATGAAGGACTTCCAGGACGCAATGGATCGCGTAATTGGTGGTCTGGAAAAGAAAAACAAGATCATCTCTCCGGAAGAGAAAGAGATTGTAGCGTACCATGAAGCAGGTCACGCTGTAGCCGGCTGGTTCCTCGAACATGCTGATCCACTCGTAAAAGTTACCATTGTACCGCGTGGAGTAGCTGCGCTCGGATATGCCCAGTATCTGCCTCGTGAACAGTATCTGTACCGTACAGAACAGCTCATGGACGAAATGTGCATGGCATTGGGCGGTCGGGCTGCTGAAGATCTGATTTTCGGGAAAGTATCGACGGGTGCGTTAAGCGATCTGGAACGTATTACG
>NZ_JBMDWV010000183.1:0-6483 GCF_048594605.1 Spirosoma sp. | reverse complement strand
ATCCCGACCGCCCGACGCCCAATTTTCAGACCGTAACGTTTGGTGAGCGCGTCGCTCAAAACGCCACCTACCAGACACCCAATAGCACCCAGAAAGTAAGAGAGCGAAATGAAATTTTTAGTCTGATCTTCGTTCAACCCGCGTCCTTCCTGAAAATATACCGATGACCAGTTGGTGAAGAAATACGATCCGTAGAAAAACAGATGGCACATCAGCATCAACGACCATAAATCAGGGTTTCGGATAATGGTTGTCCACGGAATGCTATGGTCGGTGGGTTTGCCGCTACGTCCTGCTTCGATTTCCTGAACTTCGGTATCGCTGATGCCTGTTTTGTGGGCCGGTTCATCGCGAAACCACAGATACCAGACTGTAGCCCATAGCACGCCCAGCATACCCAAGACGGCAAAAGCCCACCGCCATCCTACGGCGTGTACGAGCGGAATAACCACCAGGGGCGTTAAGGAGCCACCCAACCGACCGGCTGCCCAAATGGCCGATTGTGCCCGCCCGACTTCAACCGCAGGGAACCATCGCGCAATGACGATGGATGCATTCGGGTAAGCCCCGGCTTCGCCAATGCCGAACAAAAAGCGAACAACAAGCAGATAAAGAAAATTAAACGCCGTACCCGTCAGTGCCGTAAATCCTGACCACCAGAGCACAACGCGCGTTAGTACGCGCCGGGGACCAATTTTGTCGCCTAGTGCACCGGTTGGTATTTCGAACAAAGCATAAGCCAGCGAGAAAGCGCCCAGTATCCAGCCAAATTGCTCGTTATCCAGCTGTAAATCCGTTTTAACGTACTTGCTCACTACGTTCATACAAACGCGGTCGAGGTACGTAATGGTGGAGAGCAGAAACAAGCCCGTCAGAACGCGATAGCGTACTTTCATACAGAAGCAGAGGAGAACAGTAGAGGGAAAGACTAAAAATACTTATAGGCCTTACATTATACCCATTCACTACCGACGTATTTTTACAGCATGTCAACAGTAGCCATTGCCCCACTTACCGAAAGCCTGCCTGCTTTTTTAGCGTCCTATGATTTCTCCGACATTGCTGTCATTGTAGATAATCATACCTCTCGTTTTTGCTATCCTGATCTGAAATCGTTGCTGCCGAAGCATACGCTGATACGTATCAAATCAGGTGAAGAACAGAAACACATCGCCACCTGCGAAATGATCTGGGATGCATTGACCCGGGCTAATTTCGACCGTCATGGGCTGGTTCTGAACCTCGGTGGGGGGGTTATCGGCGACATGGGTGGCTTTTGTGCCGCTACGTACAAGCGCGGAATTGCCTTTGTTCAACTACCCACTACGTTGCTGGCTCAGGTCGATGCCAGTGTAGGCGGCAAATTGGGTATTGATTTCCGAGGCTTTAAAAACCACATTGGCGTCTTTCAGCAGCCCGACGCCGTACTGATCGATACGGCCTTCCTTGCTACGTTGCCCGAGCGCGAACTACGGTCTGGTTTTGCCGAAGTGATTAAGCATTGCCTGATCGCCGATGCGGCTATGTGGGATGAGATTCGTCGACGTGATCTGGCCGAACAGGACTGGGCGACGCTGGTGGCTCATTCGGTAGAGGTGAAGAAGCGCGTGGTAGCCGAAGACCCAACAGAGAAAGGTTTACGTAAGATTCTGAACTTTGGTCACACGGTTGGTCATGCCGTAGAAACGTACTTTTTGAACCAGCCCCGGAAGCGCTTATTACACGGTGAAGCCATTGCTGTAGGCATGATTTCTGAGGCATTTATCGCGTTTCAGAAAAAAATGATCGATAAAGACCTGTTGAACGCAACCGAAGAGTACATATTTTCCGTATATGGTAATGTTCGCCTACAGGACGAGGATATCGAACCAATTCTGGCCTTGACACTTCAGGATAAAAAAAATCGGGGGAATCAGGTCAGGATGTCCTTACTCGACGGACCGGGTAGTTGCGCGTACGACATTCCCGTAACAACGGCTGAAATGCGCCGAAGTTTAGAGTTTTACCGGGGCCTAAATAAGAATTAAATTTTGGCGCGTAGTCTATTGTTTGCCAAACATTTACGATTATATTTGAGTTCGACCAACAAGGTACTGTCACTATAGAGATTAAACGAATTTGTCTATTGAAAACTATTTACAACTGTGGGTATGAAAAAGTGCATTGGAGTCCTCTTTTCCCTGGCCGTTCTGGCGCTGGCGGGCTGTTCATCGAGTAGATTGTTTGTGGAGCACGACTACAGCTACGAGGGCCATTTTAAGAATTACGAATCCTTTAATTTTCTGGAGTGTGAATTTGTCGATTCAACCCTGCTTTGTTCCGACATTCAGGATGCCATCCGGCACCAGATGGAAGCCCGGGGTTATCGCGTAAGCAATCGAAATCCGAATCTGCTGATCTCGTATAATATCTTCCGTTCAGATCTTCGTTTCCGCGGCTACCAGCAGCCTGTTATTAAAGACTGGGTGGTTCGGGAAGACGACGACGCTACGTATAAGCGCATTGATTACAATCTTGATGAAGGTACGCTGATGATTTCGCTGATTGATGCTGAGTCATACCAGGTGATCTGGAAAGGCTATGCATCGAAGATGATGCGCAATCAGAATTTTAAGAACAACTACTTTAAAGGAATTGTCCGATCTATTTTTGACCAGTATCCGCTCATGGCGACGGTGAAATAAGGATTGATAGAATAGTGATGGAGAATGTATAGTGGACTCTCATTGCCATTGTACATTCTCCATTATTCATTTTATATTACTTCGTCAATTCCTTGAAAATACCCTCCAGTGAGTTTTCCTGTTGCCGAAGCCCGACTAGGGTTAAGTTCTGATCGGCAGCCAGACGGAAAATTGAGGCCCTTAAATCGATACTTGGCCCGGCCGTAATTCGGTACAGGCCATCGCCCAACGGCTCAACTCGCTCTACACCGGGCACTGCTGCCAGTACGTCAGGGGCCGTTAGCTCATTTTCAAATTCTGCTACCACCACAACGCCTTCGTCCGCCGATGCACTTCGGAGCTGACTCAAAGGCGCATCGGCGACAATTTTACCCCGGTTAATGATGATTACCCGGTCGCAGATCGCTTCTACTTCCTGCATGATGTGCGTTGAAAACAGCACCGTTTTATCCTGTCCGGCATCGCGGATGACCTGCCGGATTTCGGTTAACTGGTTGGGGTCAAGTCCGGTTGTAGGCTCATCAAGAATCAACACGGGCGGATTATGAATAAGTGCCTGCGCCAAACCCACGCGTTGGCGATAGCCTTTGGAAAGTTGCCCGATACGTTTATGTTGTTCGCGACCTAGACTGACCAACTCAATCATTTGCCCGATACGCTGGCTTAAGTCTGAACCGCCCAGTCCGTGCAGCGAACCCGCAAAGCGTAGGTACTCTTTGACATACATATCCAGATAAAGCGGGTTATGTTCGGGCAGATAACCGACGCTACGTCGCACATCCATCGGATTTGTCCGAACATCAAAACCGTTTACGTCGACCGTACCCTCAGTAGGAGAAAGGTAGCCCGTTGCAATTTTCATCGTTGTGGATTTGCCGGCACCATTTGGACCCAGAAAACCAACAATCTCGCCCGGATTTACCGTCAACGAAATCTGGTCGACGGCTCGTTGCTGTTTATAAATTTTAGTGAGATTCTGAACGCGGATAGACATAGATTATGAATACTGCTGACTATTGAACGATTGACTACAGGTAATTGGCATATGACGAATGCAAACGTAACAGACAAAAAACCGGAAACATTATCTATTTTTAGCGTTTAACCTCAACAAACACGGTTTTACCTAACCATACATGTCCATATTTCGGAAAAAAACGGTAACGCAGGCAGTCGGTGATGCTAACTCTGGCGATACGTCCCACCTCATGAAAGTGCTAGGCGTTCGTGATTTAACGTCGCTGGGAATTGCAGCAATTATCGGCGCTGGTATTTTCAGTACAATTGGTCGGGCCAGTTTTAATGGTGGGCCAGCTGTGTCGATGTTGTTTGTATTCACGGCTATTGCCTGCGTTTTTACGGCGTTAAGCTATGCTCAGTTTGCCAGTACGGTTCCCGTGAGCGGTAGTGCCTATACGTACGCCTACGTGTCATTTGGCGAAATTTTTGCCTGGATTATCGGGTGGGCGTTGATTCTGGAGTATGCCGTCTCCAATATGGTGGTTGCCATTTCCTGGTCGGAGTATTTTACGTCGATGCTGGCTGGATTTGGTATCAAATTTCCGGGTTGGTTAGCAACGGATTACGGGTCTGCGCATCGTGCCTACGAACAGGTTCAGGCGGCTCGTCCGGCTGCTACGGTGTTGCCGGAGAACGTATTGGCCCTGGCTGACGCCTATGAAAAAGCACCTTCGCTGGGCAGCTTAAAAGTCATTATGGACTTGCCCGCCGGTTTGATTACGGTACTCATTACGGCGCTGGTTTATATCGGAATCAAGGAATCACGTAACGCCAGTAACCTGCTCGTAGTGCTGAAGCTGTGCGTGATCGGGCTAGTAATCAGCGTGGGCGTTTTTTACGTAAAACCGGCCAATTGGTCGCCGTTTGCACCGAATGGCGTTCAGGGCGTACTGAGTGGCGTAGCTTCGGTATTTTTTGCGTTTATCGGGTTTGATTCGATTTCGACAACGGCCGAAGAGTGCCGGAATCCCCAGCGCGACTTACCCCGAGCGATGATCTACTGCCTAGTTATCTGTACCATTCTGTACGTGCTGATTACGCTCGTTCTGACGGGAATGGTCAATTACAAAGAACTGGGTGTCGATGATCCGCTGGCGTATGTTTTTCAAAAACTGGACCTCAATTTTATGGCGGGTATTATTTCCGTGAGCGCGGTAGTAGCCATTACGAGTGCTTTGCTGGCGTATCAGTTAGGGCAACCACGTATCTGGATGACCATGAGCCGAGACGGTTTGCTGTGGCCGAAGTTCTCGGAAATTCACCCGAAGTACCGAACGCCCTCGTTTGCTACGATTATTACCGGCGTACTGGTTGCCGTTCCCTCTCTTTTTCTGGACATGCAGTTTTTTATTGACCTGACCAGTGTTGGTACGTTCTTCGCCTTCATTCTAGTGTGCGGAGGGATTCTGTATCTGGACGCCAAAGGCATTTCAAAGCAATCGAAATTTCGGGTACCCTACGTCAACGGAAAATACATAATCGGACTAAGCTTTCTGCTTGTTTTCGGTTATGCCGTATATAGCGGTGGGTTGATTAACCATATTGAGGAGAAGCCACTGCTGTTTGTTTTCTGGGCCACCTGGGCTACGTTGGCAGTATTGGCATTCCAACGTAATTTCTCATTGCTACCGGTGCTGGGAATTCTGACAAACCTCTATCTGATGACCGAACTGGGGATCACCAACTGGGCTATTTTCCTGGTCTGGCTGGTTATTGGACTAGTCATTTATTTCTCGTACGGATTCCGAAAAAGCAAGCTGGCGAAGCAGGAGTTAATTTCATCGTAAATTTGTCTATAGATAAATTGAAGAAGTTATGGAAGTAGCACAATACACCGCTCAATCATTGTATGTAGTCTATCGCCAATTGCCGATAGAGGCACAGCAAGCATTTCTGGACTTACTTAATAGAGAAACAGGCGACGTAGTTGGTTATAAAAATACTGAATGGCTTCCGATGTCTGAAACCTCTCTACGCGAACTCTGGGACGCACCCGAAGAGGATTACTGGGACGATTTATATGCAAAGCAACAAGCTAAAAACTGAATTCATACAAGGTACCATCGCTTGGGCGTTCTATCCCCTTACCGATAAAATTGATAAAGCAAAACGGAGGCCTGTATTGATTGTAAGTAATAGTCAGTCTAATTTCTTGGATAACGATTATATTGTTTTGCCAATCACCAAAGCTATCCGTGCGCAGCCGTTTTCGCTATTTATCGAACCGGCAGATGTGGAGGGCGATCTCCCGGTGAGCAGCGAACTTTGCTGTAATAAGCCATTTACAGTGCGGAGCAACCTGATTACAGAACCAATCGGTTTATTAAAGCGAAATCGGCTGGAGGAAGTAATTCAACGTATATATGAAGCAATTGGAATCATAATTGACGTGTCGCCAGACGAGGTAAGCTTATAAATCAGTACGTTCCAAAGCATAATGTTCTCAGGAGATCGATCATTTCTTAATCGAATCACTTGTACCTTTTCGGTGGGCTGCATCAGGCTTGATTTATAAGTTTTCTTGCTCGATGACTGATGCATAAACAAGAATGAATGGGCCTGCATTGAGCATCGGCGGGCTCAGTAATACATCAACTCCGTAATGACGTTGTTCTGAAGAATTCGGGTTGGGTAGCCAGCAGCGTTATATTCATACGTAGCACCGGGCGTGACTTGCATATGTCGGCTTGAAAAAAACGGAGAGACGTAATGTATCATACCTGCATACGGGTTTAAGCCTTTATCATAGTCATACGTAAACGTACGATCGGGCGATGCA
>NZ_JBMDWV010000182.1:0-4330 GCF_048594605.1 Spirosoma sp. | reverse complement strand
GATTCGGTAAAAGCACGGTTTACGGTGGCCGATACGGGTATTGGTATTGAACCCGCCATGCTACCGCGCATTTTCGAACGATTTCAGCAGGCCAACGATTTCACGACGCGGTTCTACGGTGGTACCGGCCTGGGGCTTAACATTGTCAGATCGTTAACCGAATTACAGGGCGGGTCAGTGGCCGTCGATAGTGTACTGGGCGAAGGGTCGCAGTTTACGGTCGAGATCACGTATCAGATTGCGCAGGAGCAGTTTGAACAGGAACTGACCCAATTATCGGCAATGCCACCTCCCCGCGAGCGGACGGTCCGTGTTCTGGTCGTTGAAGATAACCTCATCAATCAAAAACTGATCCTCCAGGTGCTAAAGCGTCTGGGCTACCAGACTCAGATTGCCGACAACGGAGAAAAAGCGCTCGACCTGTTGCAGAACAATACGTTTGATATCATTCTGATGGATATTCAGATGCCAGTTATGGATGGTTATGAAACGACTCGCCACATCCGGACAAAGCTAAAAAGTTCGATTCCGATCATCGCCATGACCGCACATGCACTCGCCAGCGAGCGTGAAGAGTGCCTGAAAACGGGCATGAATGACTTCTTGCCCAAGCCTTTTCAGGTGGATGATCTCCGACGCCTGATGCTCAAATACTTGCCGAATGAGGAATTGCCTTATGCCGATACTTCTGCTCAGGAAACCGCGAATCCGTCGACGGCTAACTTTTCGGTTGAGTCGCTGGCCAGCGCCGTTGGTAACGACATGGACTTAGCCACGGAGCTGCTGGGAATTTATCTGAGTGAAACGCCCGAGGAACTTGAGAATCTGAAACAAGCCCTTCAGGAAGCGGATTTAGCCACTGCCGGACGTATCATTCATACGCAGAAAGTGCACACGAAGATGCTGGGCATGAATGAAGCGACCCGCTTGATTCTGGAATCGGAAGAGCTTATCCGATCCGGGAAAGGGAAGGAGGCTGTCGCTCCGCTCATTGCGCAATATATTGCTGAAGTTGAGGCTGTGTTACCGGCAATCAGACATTATCTAACGACAAACTCCAAGCCGACTGCCTAAAAAAAACGTCATTTGTTTGGCTGAATCAGACTTATGCAATAGTTGGACGGTAACGTAGTAAACCAGCTGTTGATCACTACGTTGCCACGAAATTTTATCAAATGAAACTCGTTCCTGAAAGCGGGTAAGACCTGAATTTGTAATGCGATTATGCGTCGATTTGCTGGCTAAATTGATTCGTCAGAAGTAAAACGTTTACGCTTCCTGTCTTTACTGACTATTGCCAACTACTAACAAAAGATGCCTTTACGTTCGCACGATTGGTTTGGCCGCACCGGTAAAGACGGCTTTATTTACCGCGCCTGGATGAAAAATCAGGGGTTCCCTCATCACGAATTTGAAGGAAAACCCGTCATTGGAATCTGCAACACCTGGTCGGAGCTGACCCCCTGTAATGCGCACTTTCGCGAGCTGGCCGAAGCCATCAAGCGCGGAGTTTGGGAAGCCGGCGGATTTCCGCTGGAGTTTCCGGTGATGTCGCTGGGTGAATGTCAGATCAAACCGACGGCCATGCTGTTCAGAAATCTGGCCAGTATGGACGTAGAAGAGAGTATCCGGGGGAATTCGCTGGATGGTGTTATTCTGATGTGCGGTTGTGATAAGACCACGCCCTCACTCGTTATGGGGGCCTGTAGTGTTGATATTCCAACGATGGTTGTATCGGGTGGGCCGATGCTGGCTGGGCGGTTTCAGGGCCGTAAAATCGGTACGAGTGACCTCTGGCGATTTGCCGAAGCCTTTAAAATGGGCGAGATGAGCCAGGCTGAGTTCATTGCTGCCGAAGCCAGCATGGCCCGCTCACCTGGACACTGCGCGCCTATGGGTACGGCGTCGACTATGGCTGCGATGGTTGAATCGCTGGGGTTAGCGTTGCCGGATAATGCTACGATTCCCGCGGCCGATTCGCGCCGGAAAGTGCTTGCCCATCTGACGGGTGCCCGTATGGTTGAACTGGTTCGGGAGAACGTAACACCTTCGAAAATTCTAACCCGCCAGGCATTCGAAAATGCCATTATGGTCAACGCGGCTCTGGGTGGATCGACGAATTTTATTCTTCATCTAACGGCCATTGCCGGGCGCGTTGGTATTGATTTATCCCTGGATGATTTTGATACGTTATCCTCTAAGATTCCGCTGCTGGCCAATCTCCAGCCCTCCGGCGAACATTTCGTGGAAGATTTGTTCTACGCGGGCGGTTTACCGGCGGTTATCCGAGAACTACGCGAGTATCTGCACAACGATGCCCTGACGGTGAATGGACATAGCCTCGGCGAAAACTGTGCAGATGCGCAATGTTATGACCCGGCGGTTATTGCTTCTATCAATCAGCCGTTTAAACCCGAATCCGGTATTGCTGTTTTGCGGGGAAATCTCTGTCCGCACGGGGCCGTATTGAAACCTTCTGCGGCTTCGCCGGAGCTGATGCAGCATACAGGCCGCGCGGTCGTTTTTGAAAACATCGACGATTATAAGGCTCGCATAGATGATCCGGAACTGGACGTTGATCCAACATGCGTACTGGTTCTGAAAAACGTAGGGCCAAGAGGGTATCCGGGAATGCCCGAAGTTGGAAATATGCAATTGCCTGCTAAAATCCTGGCGCAGGGTGTGCACGACATGGTACGAATTTCGGACGGACGCATGAGTGGCACTGGCTTCGGAACCGTCGTGCTGCACGTATCGCCCGAATCGGCCGTTGGGGGGAATCTGGCGCTGGTACAAAACGGTGATCTGATTACGCTCGATGTCGATAATCGGCGGCTGCACCTACACGTATCGGATGAAGACCTGGCCGCCCGGCTTGTTGCGTTCAAACCGCTCAATCTGGGCTACGAACGGGGGTATGTAAATCTGTACATCCGACACGTAACACAAGCCCATGAAGGCGCCGATTTTGATTTTTTACGGGGTGGTTCGGGCAGCGAAGTGAAACGGGATTCGCATTGATACGGCATCCTTCGACGGAACCAATCATCAGTAACCTTGTCAGTGCTGGCTAAGTAGGAATTCTCTTTCCAGCCGTCGGTAACTCCTATCGGCGGCTGGAAAGAGAATCTGTTCCGTCCATGCTGTTACTTAACCAAAACACTGTTACTGCTGGCATCGGCAGCCTGATCGGTTATTATCAGGTTTGTAATTGCTTCCCGGCTCAAATTCAGCCTGTTGAGGTACCAGCAGCACCCGGATGAACGGGCGGGCATTAGGTAGCGTAAAGGTAAACCTCACCCTGCCTGGAAAATGGATTTTAGGTACGTAGCATTCGCACCGAAATTCTTTTTGACGTTACGTGGGTCATTCGCATCGCGGGAACGCTCGATCACCAGCCAGCCTTTCCAGCCCATATCGTCAAGCGTTTGTTTTACTTTTTTGAGATTGATACGTGGGTTATTCTGGAGCCAGACGCCGTCTTCGTCGGTGCAGTGAATCTGGCAAATTCGCTTTCTGCCGAGTATCCGTAACTCTTCGTGTAAATTACGACCGGCTTTCAGGGGGTTGGAGAAATTGAAATAAATCTGGATGTTTTTCGAGCCGATTTCACGCAGCAGTTCTACCTCTCCTTTGGCATCGAGCGACGTTTCAATCCCAACGACTACGCCTGCTTTCTTCGCCATTTTTCCGACTACTTTCAGTCGTTCAACGATTGCCGGACGTAGTTCAGGGTTTTTTACCAAATCGCCCTGCGTACCCAGCGGCAGAAACGCTACCTTCACGTTCATCGCGTTCATTGTGTCGAAACAATCCTGAATCATGCGCTGGTACGTTGGCCGCGTCGCGAAAGACTGCGCGTAAAAACCCGTCATGGCCAATGAGCAGATTTCCAGATTAAGCTCTTTCGCCTTGTCCAGAAACTGCTGACGAATTTCGGGCTTAGCCAGTTGGTTGTCAAAGGTTTCGCGTTGTCCCAGACCGCCCATATCCACTTCCAGGCCATCAGCGCCAATCTCTTTCGTCAGCTGAAACGCGCCGAGCTTTTGTCGTTTCAGAATCATTAAATCAACCACAGCAACCTTATAGGGTTGTTTATCGGCAGTCGAGGCAAATTCCCATTTGTCAGGCAGGAAAAATCCGGCTGATAGAAGGGAACCGGACGTAATGAATTGTCGTCGGTTGAGAGTCATAATACGTATTGGTTGAGGGCGTTTTTCCGGGTGGTGTCGGGTTCTTAAACCCCACACCACCCGGTTTTGAGAAACGCAAAGGCGAACCGGCCGCTCGCGACAGGTTTAATAAACAGACGGCATATAGAGCTATACTT
>NZ_JBMDWV010000181.1:0-7492 GCF_048594605.1 Spirosoma sp. | reverse complement strand
GATCTGGCGAATCTTCCGGTAGAGGAACTGGTCAAATTGCAGGGCGTTGGGAAATCGGTTGCGCTGAAAATCCGGGAAATTGCCGAAACGGGTCGCCTGACCGACCTCGACGAGCTGCTGGCGCAAACCCCGGAAGGTGTGCTGGATATGTTTCGGATTAAGGGCCTGGGCGTCAAAAAAATACGTACGCTTTGGCATGAGCTGGGCATCGACAACCTGCGTGATTTGCAAAAGGCGGGCGAAAACGGTGAAATCGCTAAAATCAAAGGCTTTGGTGCCAATACGCAGGAAAAAATTCTGGCGGCTCTGGAGTTCTTGCAGGAGCAGCAGGGAAAAGTCAGAATGGATAAGGCCGCTCTGGTGGCGAATCTATTGCGTGAACAACTGACGCAACACTTCAACCGGGTTGAGATCAGCGGACAAGTGCGCCGGAAAGCCCAGGAGGTTGATACGGTGCAATTGCTTATCCAGACCAGCGACCCAATCTCGGCCATGCTGACGATCAACCAATTTCAGAATCTAGAGCAAAATGAGCAGGAATCGTCGCCGTTTGTGTGGCGGGGACAACTCGACGGGTTCGACGTTCAGGTAGAGTTGCTGCTGTTTCCTGCCGAGCAGATGAATCGCCAGTTGTTTATTCATACCGCTACCGATTCGCATCTTCAGCAGGTTGGAACGGGTGGAGCATCGCTGCTGCAAGTGGCTTATTCCAGTGTTGTTTCTGAAGTGACTGAAGCCGCTACAGATGAGGTAGAAAAAGCCATTTACGCACGCGCGGGTTTGCCGTATATCGTGCCCGAAATGCGGGAAAATGAGTTCGCCTTTCGCTGGGCGAGTCGCCATCAGACTGACGAACTCGTTACGTGGGACGACCTGCGCGGAACGCTCCATAACCACAGTACCTGGTCGGATGGAAAGCAGTCGGTGGCGGATATGGCCGCTTATTGTCGTGAGTTGGGCTTAACGTATTTTGGCATCGCCGATCATTCCAAAACCGCTACGTATGCCAATGGTCTGGATATGGATCGGGTTCGCCAGCAGCAGGACGAGATTGATCAGCTCAATAAAGGCTTCGGGGCGGAATTTCGTGTTTTCAAAGGCATTGAATCCGATATTCTGAGCGATGGTTCGCTGGATTACGACGACGCTACGTTGGCGACGTTCGATTACGTAGTGGCATCGGTGCATCAAACGCTGACCATGTCGCTCGAAAAAGCAACGACCCGGCTGCTACGTGCCATCGAAAACCCGTACACCACTATTCTCGGCCATCCTACCGGTCGGCTGCTGCTCGCCCGCGAAGGCTATCCCATCGATCACCGCGCCATCATCGACGCCTGTGCCGAACACAACGTAGTGATCGAAATCAACGCCAGCCCATATCGGCTCGACATGGACTGGCACTGGATCGACTACGCAATGCAACAGGGCGTGATGTTGAGCATCAACCCCGACGCACACGATCTGGCGGGTCTGCTGGATATGCATTACGGCGTAGCCATCGGCCGAAAAGGCGGACTGACCAAAGCCATGACGTTTAATGCGCTGACATTGGAAGAAATGACAACTTATCTGCAACAACGCCGAACGCAGATACGTAAATAGGATAAATAGAGGGATTAATTGTTGATTAATGATAAAAGAGATAGGGTAAATTAGAACGCCTATCTCTTTTATCATTTCAGGAAGTTCGGTTGCTAATTTCCTGAAATTCCTCAGCGTCTCATAAACCCGGCAATATGCGTTTTTTATACGTACTGTTTTTGTCAATCTGTCTGCTCAACGGGCTAAACGCTCAGCCAAATTCGGGTTCAAAAGCGCCACCAACCACGTTTTCAGCTACGGGTTACGTACGGGATGCGAAAACAGGAAAGCCTATCCAGGGGGTTAATATTGTCGTGCTGGACGTATCGAAAGGGTACGTAACGGCGAAAGACGGATTTTACGTTGTGCAGCTTCCACCCGGCAAATACATTCTCCGATTCACGCATATTGGTTACCGGGCCCGCCAGGACACGATTTCATTGCGGCAGATGCTCTTCCGCGAAATCACGATGGAAGATAACGCAAAGGATCTGGAGGAGGTCATTGTAACGAGCGAAGCGCCGGATCGGAACGTGCGTAAAGTTGAAATTGGCGTATCGCAGTTAACCATACGTAGCATCCGGCGCATTCCGCCGTTGATGGGTGAAGTCGACATTGTTCGCAGTCTGTTATTGCTGCCAGGCGTAACCACCGTCGGGGAGGGAGCGCCCGGGTTTAATGTGCGGGGTGGAAGTGCCGATCAAAACCTGATTCTGTTCGATGATGCGCCCGTGTTCAATTCAAGTCATTTGATGGGTTTTTTCTCCGTGTTCAACCCCGACGTAGTGCGCGACGTAACGCTGAATCGTGGGGGCGTAGCGGCTGCGTATGGGGGTAGGGCATCGTCGGTACTGGATGTGAGAATAAAGGAGCCCGACACCGAAAAGTGGGGAGTCAATGGCGGTATTGGTCTTATCTCGAGTCGTTTAGGCGTAGAGGGGCCGATTATCAAAAACAAGCTCTCGTTTCTGGCAGCTGGCCGGGCTTCGTTCAATGATTTTCTGTTCAAACTGGCTCCGCCGAATCTGAGGGGCACTACGGCCAACTTCTATGATATAACGACTAAACTCAAGTACCAGCCCAGTGAAAAGCATACCGTTACGTTTACGGGATATATCAGCAAAGACGTGTTTAAGCTAGCGTCCGATTCGCTGTCGGGACAGGAGATTAATGCGTCGTCGACCAGGTTTAATTACCAGTCGATGACCGGCTCGCTACATTGGAATTACTTCATGAATAAGCAACTGAATCTGTCGACATCGCTGATTCTGAGTCGGTATAAAGCCAATCTGTCGTCGCCTGATTCCGCGAATGCGTTTCAACTCAAATCCGGTGTCTGGCATCGACAGCTTAAGTCGGATCTGACCTATACGCCCAACGAAACGCATCAGTGGCAGGCTGGACTTAGTATTATTGATTACCAGATTCAGCCCAACACCCGCGAACCAGGACCACTTTCTAACGTATTACCCGTTGATCTGGCCCGTGAGCAAGCGTATGAACTGGCGGCCTATATTCAGGACGAATGGAAACTCAATGATGACGTATCGTTGCTTGCCGGACTTCGTTATTCCGAGTTGCTGAATCGTGGGCCAGCGACGGTGCGGACGTATCAGGAAAATGGCCCACGTGAGGACGAAACCGTTACGTCGACTGAGACGTATGGTGCAGGAAAAATTTATCACTCAATGGGTGGACTGGAGCCGCGTTTATCAGTCCGGTGGTCGTTGGGCGAAGGCAAAGCTGTCAAAGCAGGGTATAGCCGGTTGCGTCAGTACATTCAGCAGGTCACCAATACGACGGCGGCTTTGCCAACCTCGCGCTGGCACCTGAGCGATACGTATACGAAGCCCGTTATAGCCGATCAGTGGTCGCTGGGTTATTTCCGCAACACAACCGATAACGCCATTGAGCTATCGGGCGAGGTGTATTATAAACTCCTGACGAATGCGATTGATTACCGGGATGGTGCTGAATTGCAACTGGCCGAAGCCGTTGAAACCCAGATTGTGCAGGGGAACGGACAGGCCTACGGCTTTGAAGGGTTGTTACGTAAAAATAAAGGCCGCTGGACAGGCTTCATGAGCTACACATTTGCCCGTACATTCCTGACAATGAACAGTCCGTTCGTCGCTGAACAGGTGAACAATGGAAATCCCTATCCCGCCAATTACGATAAACCGCATACGTTGAATGTGCTGGCTACGTATCGACCAACGAACTGGTTTAATCTGTCGCTGAATTTCACGTATAGCACCGGTCGCCCGACAACGCAGCCAGCGGCCATAGCCCGCGTGGCAGGTGTGCTGGTACCTATTTACGTCGACCGAAATCAGCAGCGTGTTCCCGATTATCACCGGCTTGATTTTTCGATGACCTTTGAGCAGAATCCGGCCAAGAAAAAGCGGAACCAGAGTAGTTGGGTTTTCTCGATCTATAATGTGTACGCGCACAAGAATGCGTATTCCGTCTTTTATAAACTGAGCCCAGCTGCGGACGCTGACGCTTATAAGCTGTCAATTTTCGGGACAGCGTTTCCATCACTGACTTATAATTTCAAATTCTGATGAAAGGACGGTTTTTACTCTACACACAACTGATCTTGTTCGTCGGGCTAGTTGTTTCGTGCGTGACAGAATTTCAACCAGATAAAGTAAGTATTGCGCCCTCGCTGATTGTGGAAGGCACGATTACCAACCAACCCGGCCCTTATTCGGTGAAGATGACCCGTACCGCCGATTATTCGTATAAAAGCCTAAATCTGCTCGAAACAGGAGCAACCGTCATCATTTCGGATAACCTTGGTAATCAGGAGACATTGAAGGAGCAAGCGCCGGGTGGTACGTACCAGACCAGTGCTACCGGCATTCGGGGTGTGGTGGGGCGGACGTATAAGCTGACGATTCGTACCCGCAACGGTGAGCAGTATGAATCCGCGCCGGAAGTACTGAAAGCGTCTCCACCTATGGACCGGATCTACTACGAATACCGCTATGATCCGCAGGAGACGAACAACGGCAGAGCCAATGGGTGGGATGTTTACGTGGATACGAAAGACCCCGAAACAACCGGCGATTACTATCGCTGGGAATGGACCCACTACGAGTTTACGTTCGTTTGTGCAAAGGTATATGTATTTGGTAGCCCCAGTGGTTACTATAGTGGCATACCCTGCTGCTCCAATTGCTGGGATATCAAACGGTGTTACATCAACTGCATTAACATCATGTCGGATGTGAACGTAAACGGTAACTCTATCAGTCGTCAGTTTATTCAGCGAGTACCGTACGACGCCAGTACGCCCTACTACCTTGAAGTCACGCAGCAATCGCTGAGTAAAGGCATTTATGATTTTTTTAAGTCGTCTCGTCAGCAGGTGTCGAATACGGGTGGTTTATTTGATGCCGCCCCAGCGAGTATCGGTGGTAACATTCATTCAACCAGTAATGCCAGCTTAAAAGCATACGGGTATTTTGGAGCTGTTGGGGTATCTGAAGGTTACATTCTGATTGATCGAAGTAAGGCGGTGGGTTCGCCCGTTAGTACAGCTGACCCGGTAATCATCAATTCGCTGGCAACCTGCGTGACCTGCGCAAATGACCAGTACAGAACCCCAAATAAACCACGCTGGTGGCCAAATTAATTTGTTTGCTGACTTTCTGTAAATGCAATAGCTTTGTAAAAATGATTGTGCTATGGCAAGCCCGGTTAAGGTATTGGTTTTGCAGTTTACCTCCATTGGCGACGTTGTGCTGACAACGCCGGTTGTGCGTTGTTTAAAGAAGCAGTTTCCTGAAGCGGAAATTCATTATTGCACAAAAATTGCCTATCAGTCAGTCGTTACGTTCAACCCTTACCTCACAAAACAGCATTATCTCGACAGTAGTCTATACCAACTTATCCAGCAGCTTCGTACAGAGCAGTTCGACTACGTAATTGATCTTCAAAATTCGTTCACAACGAGCTTGGTCAGGCTCGCGCTGGGCACCCGATCATATAGCCTGGAAAAGCAGTCCTTAAGGCAGTGGCTCTATGTTCGCTGGAAGGTTAATGCACTGCCTGATCAGCATATCGTCGATCGGTACATGGCCGTTGTACAGCCGCTGGGCATTGAGAACGACGGGCGTGGACTGGATTATTTTATTCCTTACAAAGATGAAGTTGAGCAGGATTGGCTGCCTGCAACACACCAGCACGACTTTGTTGCGTATGCCATTGGTGGGCAGAGCCTGACCCGCCGGTTGCCCGTTCGTCGGATGATTGAGTTATGTCGTAAAATTAACTATCCTATTGTATTACTGGGCGACGCAACTGATCGGAAGGCGGGCGAGGCAATTGTAAAAGCCCTTGGCGAACGGCAGGTGTTTAACGCGTGTGGGCTCTTTAACCTCAATCAATCGGCGTCGTTAGTACAACGGGCGCGGGTAGTATTCAGCCACGATACTGGTCTGATGCATGTAGCCTCCGCTTTTCGAAAAAAAGTATATGCCATCTGGGGAAGTACGACGCCCCAATTCGGGTTTTATCCTTATAAAACCCCTTATGTTCGGCTCGAAACACCGGGACTTGGCTGCCGACCCTGTTCGGCAGCAAACGGGGCAGCCTGTCCGCTAAAACACTTCAAGTGCATGAATGATATCTCGTTTAATTTCGAGATCAGGGAGTTGCGTCCGAAAAAGAAGAATTTTTAAGTGCCTTATACTCCGTGTAAGCGCTGGTTAAATTGTCCGCTGGCTAAGCAGAATGTGCACCCGCTTTGCTACTGATTCTACTGAAATTTCGTACAAACAGGCCAAATCGCCCCGCCAGCAGGGTTTGTTGCCGAAAACCGAACAGGGACGACAGGTAAGTACATCGGTCGATACCTGAAGGATAGCCTCATCGCTCTGCCCCCACGGACCAAAACCCGCGTCAGGATGTGTAGATCCCCAAATGGACAGCACCGGTACGTCGCTCAGAGCAGCCAGATGCATGTTTCCCGAATCCATACAGAGCATGCCGGTTAACCGACGGATTAGCGCCAGTTCGGCGGCCAGGGAAAGTTTTCCAGCTACTACTATTGCCTGTGGAAATTGCTGACGTAGCGTTTCCAGTTGAGCAATCTCGGCTGGCCCTCCACCAAACAGAAAAACGGTAAGCGGTTGTTCGGCGTAGAGTTTTTCCAGTAACGGTGCAAATCGCTCGAATGGCCACATTTTTTGCTGATGCTGTGCGAAAGGGGCAATTCCTAACCAGGGTGTGTTGGAGGAAAGGTTCTGGCTTTCGAGGAACGTAGCAAGTTCGTCTTGGGCAGCCGTAACGATTGGGAATTTAAACCGCCGGGCCGGCTCGATCAAAAACCCGGCCCGGTCGAATACGTTGGCGTAACGTTCGGCACTATGCGGCAACCGGCGACGGATTTTATTCTCCTTCCGCGTTAAGGCTTTTTTCTCCGCTCGTCCTTTATCCAACGTAACAGATGGAACACCTACGAGCCGAAACAGTGATTTCAGAACCGCCGAACGAAGATTCTGATGAGCATCCCCAATGACCTGATAAGAGCCCAATTGACGCAGTTCGTTGAATAACTTTACTAAGCCGTTGAATCCTTTGTGGCGACCATCAAAGTCAGCACCAACGACGCGAACGTTGGGGAAATGCTCGAAGAAAACCGCGAATTTCTGACGTGTTACCAACGTAATGCCTACATCAGGATAACGTAATGTGAAGGCCTGCACAACAGGAGCCAGCAGGGCCACGTCGCCCATAGCCGAAAAGCGAAAAAGGAGCAGAGACTTTTTCAATAAAAAATAATGAGTGGTGAGTGATGAACGATGAGTGATGAGTTTGCTGACGCATCATTCATCGTTCATCACTCATCACTTCACAAAAATGAACATACGTATTGCTTCACAAATTGCGAAAACGC
>NZ_JBMDWV010000180.1:0-5142 GCF_048594605.1 Spirosoma sp. | reverse complement strand
ACTCCATCGTCAGTTAGTTGCAGAATAGAATTCAGAACTTCATCAGCCTACTTTAACCACATTTCACCATGATACACGAACCAACAACGTCCACTTCATCAGCCGATGAGGCTATGCAGTTAGAATGGCAATATGGTGCGCATAACTACCATCCTGTTCCAGTAGTGCTGTCGCGTGGCGAAGGCATTTTCGTCTGGGATGTGGACGATAAACGGTATTTTGATTTTCTGTCTGCTTACAGCGCTGTCAGCCAGGGCCATTGCCATCCACGTATCATTAAGGCAATGATTCAGCAGGCGCAGCGACTTACCCTGACATCGCGAGCGTTCTACAACGACAAGACGGGTATATGCGAAAAATATCTTTGTGATTATTTTGGCTATGACAAAGCCCTGATGATGAATTCCGGGGCGGAAGGCGGAGAAACGTCACTGAAACTGACCCGCAAATGGGCCTATAAAGTGAAAGGAATTCCGCAAAATCAGGCAAAAACTGTGTACGCTGCCGGCAACTTCTGGGGCCGAACGCTGGCCGCCATTTCATCATCAACAGATTCGAGTAGCACGAACGATTTTGGCCCACTCCTGCCGGGTTACATCATCATCCCTTATAATGATCTCAATGCGCTAGAGGATACATTCAGGCGCGATCCGACTATCGCAGGTTTTATGGTTGAGCCGATTCAGGGGGAAGCCGGGGTGGTTGTGCCCGACAGTGGTTATCTGCGCGGTGTTCGCGAGCTATGCACCAAATACAACGTATTGTTTATTGCCGACGAAGTACAGACGGGCATCGGACGTACCGGCAAGCGTGTGGCCTGCGATCATGAAAATGTAAAGCCTGATCTGCTGGTATTGGGAAAGGCGCTTTCGGGGGGCACAATGCCTGTTTCAGCGGTGTTAACGTCCGACGAGGTTATGCTAACTATAAAACCCGGTGAACATGGCTCTACGTATGGCGGTAATCCGCTGGCTTGTGCCGTAACCATGGAAGCGCTGCAAGTGGTTGAAGATGAAAAACTGGCCGAAAATGCAGCCGCTATGGGCGAAATTTTTCGGGCACGAATGACGACTCTAAGCCAGAGAACCGATCTCGTTAAATCCGTGCGGGGAAAAGGGCTGTTAAATGCGATTGTTATTGCCGAACGTCCTGAATTTGGTGCAGAAACGGCCTGGGAGATCTGCCTGAAACTGAAAGATAATGGCCTGCTCACCAAACCTACTCATGGCGATAAGATTCGTTTTGCCCCACCACTTGTGATCAACGAGGAGCAAATCCATGAAGCATGCGATATAATTGAAAAGACAGTTCTAGCCTTTTAGGCCAAATAAGTTATTGATTAACTAACAAAAAATCCGGTCAAATTTGACCGGATTTTTTGTTTTCATTGCACGGGCTGCCCATTCCTGAACGTAGCGGCCAGACGTTCACCATCGGCAAAGTGATACGTTCCTTTCCCGTTCGGAACGTTTCGCTGGAACCAGCCCGCATACTTATCGCCATTTCGATAGAAATAAACTCCGTAGTCAGATCGGAGATTATCCCGGAAATTACCTTTGTATTTCATCTTACCATCAGCATAGTATTCAGTACCCTCGCCGTGCTTGTCTCCCTCCTCAAATTCGCCAACGTAGCGTTCGCCGGTTGGATAGACAAATGTCCCTGATCCATCCTCGCAGTTGCCCGAAACGCAACCTACTGATGCGCGTGACGGAGCTTTAGGGGCAACTACAGGCCGAGCGGCCGCAACAGGGCTACTGGTTACAATTGGCTTGGGCGCGGCTGCTACGGGTGTTTTGATGGCAGTACGGCTTTTCGGGTACATGGCTTCGGCCTCAAGCCAACCTTTCCGAATGGCCTCAAGGCGTGCAGGCTTTGCAGGGTGAGTCGACGTAGCGTGTTCATCGCCAAGTGCTCTAACAGCTACCAGCGATTCGTCGAGAGAGGCCCCCAATTGATGAAGCACAAAACCGGAGAATTTGTCGGCTTCAATTTCTTTCTGAGGCTGTCCACCCCGACCATCAATCGTGTGGCCTTGTAAATGGTGACCTATCTCGTGCGCCATAATACTAATGGCCGACCAGTCGGTTTCGGTTTCTTCCTCAATCTGCTGCATAAAAGACCCGTCATACACAATAAATCGCTGTCCTTTCAGCACCGTAGCGAAGCAATTGTCGGTATTCGAACACTCAATGACCTTGAAATTACGCATAAGGCCAATCGGCTTCAGTATTCGATCCACAACGCGCTCAGCATGGCCATTAGATGACGTATTGGGTGAGCAGACCACTTGCGGGCCAACCTTACCGCCCGTATAACTACAAATAAAAGCACCCGATCCAAAGGGTAAAACAGGAGCGTTAGATTGAGCAGAGACTGAGCTAAAAATAGCCGAGCTAAACAAAAGAATGGGTAAAGAGAAAGCCGCTCTCACAGGCATAACCGAATGGGGTTAATCGTTCAACACGGCTGAATAACGATGAAAGGCAGGCGAGGATTGTGGCGATTATCGGAAGCGCTTCTACTTTTTATACACTATGCTTAACTACACGCTGATAGACCGCCAGCGTTTGGCTAACGACTTTATCGGGCGAAAAAGCCATTTGCCGTTCGTAGCCTTTCTGACGTAGTGATCGACGTAGCGGTTCGTCCAGAATAATCGTTTCAATCTGGGCCCTGATGGACGTTTCGGAGGCTGGATCAAAATAAAGTGCGGCATCCTGCGCTACCTCCGGAAAACAGGACGTATTACTCAGCACAACCGGGCAGCCCGTTGCGAAAGCTTCCAGAATAGGAATACCAAATCCTTCATAAAGCGATGGATATACGAAAGCCAGAGCATGCTGATACAGGCGATACAAGACCTGATCGTTGATGAAGTAGTGAACAACCTGCCCGGTTAAATTCAAGCTCTCAATAAGCTGCTTTTCCTCGTTATTAAAATCTCCACCACCTCCACAAATCAACTGTATATGGCTGTATTTCTGAAGGACAGGCTTAATGGCCTTCAGAAACGGAGCGAAATTTTTATAGCTACCACGGGTCCCCACATAGAGTAAGTAGGCCGTTGGTGTTTCAATCTGAAACGTATCGGGTACAACCAATTCCCGAAAATTCGTAGCGTGATGAACCACTGTGATTTTATCGGGTTCTAGCCGAAAAATTTCAATCAGGTCTTTTTTTGTGTTTTCCGATACTGCAATTACATGCCTCGCCCGATCAAGCAGCATTTGTTTTTGCTCCTTTGACGCATTATCCAGATGGCTGAATCGGTCTCCGAACTTATCCTTGGTGGCGTCGTGATACGTAATAACGAAAGGCTTATTGCCAATAAACTTCAGGAAGTAAGGATGAAAGAACGTAGGATGAAACAAATCATAATTTTTGCGCAGCAGATGAAACGCACTCCACAGGCGGTTTACCTGCGAGAAAAGCATGCTGGTGGGCATTAATCCCAGAAAATACCGATAAGACTGTGTTGGAAATTGAGAGCTGTTTTGTAGATAATGGTTATTGGAAAAAAGAACGGATAGATCAACGTTAACCCCTTTTTCCTGAAGGCCAACCATCAGATTATAAAAATACCGGGCTACTCCTCCAAAACGCGACGCCGTAAAAGCCTGATGATCGAACAATACTTTCATATTCGGCGCAATGTTACGCATAAACTCCATGCCGTCGATTATATGCAGGAGAAAGACAGATACAGGAAATAGATTCGGCTGCAGTTATGCGATACGGCTTAATCGATAAACCGGACTCCAGTCTAACAAATAACGGTTGCTACGTTGGTGCAAATTTTATGCATAACGTAACGGACAGCGCTGGATAGTCGGACTAACGTAGCAAATACTAACGGAGATCATTTGAATCGCTGCACAGCGATTTTGCCTTTTGCACCTACGGCAAAACAGGTACCTTTAGCGCAGGCAACCGAATGAAACCCTTCCGTGTCAAGGCGCTGCCAGGTTTGGCCCTGGTCGGCTGACAAAATGGTTCCGGACGGTCCGACAAGCAACACCCGATCGCCGGGCAGTAGGGCAATCGCTTCGTTTAACCCGGGCGGATTGATGGGCGTAGTAGCTTGCCAGGTTTGACCGCCATCGTGCGTGATGGCAACGCTCGGACTAGGTTGTTTTTCCTCTTTGTAATTGGCCGCCACCACCATACCGTTTTTTTCACTGAAGAAATTCATGCCGCATAAGCCAGCGAATTCACCTCCTGGTAAAGGCGTGTTATGAACCGTCCAGGTATTGCCTCGGTCAGTAGAACGAAATACGCGCCCAAATTGCCCCATACCTGATGCAATCCAGACGTTACGTTTCCCCTGCACAACGAGACTTGTCCCACTAGCGGCAAAAGCACCTTCTTTAGGTTCCATTTGTGGCAGGACGGCAGGCGAAACAGGTTGCCAGGTTTGTCCTCCATTCCCGGTAGTGAGGATGAACCATTTTCCGTCTACGGGGTCGCTAACCACAATACCGTGTTCCTTATCCCAGAAATCCATACTGTCGAAAAATATCCCCGCTTGCTGTGTCTGATACTGCAATGCCCAGGTTTGTCCGCCATCGGTTGTTTTGTAAATACGAGCCTGTCCTTTTTCGGCTGGCCCCGCACTCATCAGATAAGCCGTCTGCGCATCGACAGCCTGAACATCGCGAAAGTCGCAGGCTTGTGCATCGGGCACGGTTCCAGTTTGCCATGTTTTGCCGCCATCCGCTGTTCGAACGTACGTACCTTTCGTACCACCAACCCAGACAACATTAGGATTTGCAGCGCTCACTGCCCGAAAACTGGCATCCGTACCAACGGTTTGAGGTTGCCATTGAGCGGATACGGAACAAAAAGAAAGAAAACAGAAGAAACTGATTGCGACGAATTTCGTTCGCTGACACACGGATATACGAGACATGTTCCTAAACGATTAGGAGCAATTTAGGCAAAGAAAAGGAAAAGGATTACCTTATTTGCCCGTTTGGCAATGGATTGGTTTGGTTCGTTGTCGATTTCAGGCGAATAATTTCGTCCTCCAGGCTAGCTGTCTTGAAATAGTAGTAGAGCCCAAGTATTAGAAATATTTTCGATAAAATAAACACCGCAATAAAGGCTGTACGCCAGTATTTGTGCACCCGTATGTGCGTG
>NZ_JBMDWV010000018.1:0-4290 GCF_048594605.1 Spirosoma sp. | reverse complement strand
CACCACAACCTACCATCAATGAATCGCTACGTTCCGGGGTTCGGTGCAGTTACGTTCCATCTGTAAGCGGAGCAGATATGTTCCGGAAAGTAAGTTGAGCAACGTAACACGTTCATATACTAACTGTCAGCACGATATGGTTTCATGGTTTAGCCCGGACGCGTTTTTCCACGAATTTGTCGCCACCCCACGTATCGGCGGGCATTTCTTTTCCCCTTCGGTCGAACACTTTTTTGAAACCTGAAAAAACTAGCGTATCGCCCTGCAATTCCCAGGTTTGTTCATCAGCAAAATCAACCCAGGTCGTATCCGAATAATACCGGAACGTCTCTTTGTACCGATTACCGTCCAGCGTATACGTACCGGCCCCTGACCCGTGGAAGCTGCCATCGGGGTTGTAGTGTATGAAGCTGAAAAAGCCGTCGTGGAAGATTTTAAGTTGCTGCGGGCGGACAGGCTTTTCTAGTTTACCGTCCACTCGGTTTTCAACCACTTCCCAGGCACCCTCAATCGGCGAACGGGAGGCAGAACCGGTTGTGGCTGTCGATTTGTCGGCGCTCTGACAGGCGGCAGCGAGTAGTAATGTGATCACGGATAAATAGGTGCCCTTCATTGTATGAATTGAGTTAATAAGTACGCTATAAACCTACTCGCATCTGGATAGGCTGGATAGTAAAAATGCGACATTCACCACAGGCGTATCATCTGGCCGCTACTCGTGCTACGTAGCATGAACCGAGGTCTTTCAGTCTATTCGCAATCAATACCCACATCTCGGCATTTTGGACCGTAATACGCTCATTTCCTGAATCATTCCGGTACCAGCGTGTATTCATTCACCGTATTTCCAGTTTTCACATTGCCCGTGGTTCGCCGAATAATTAACTGCTCCGGTTGCCACCCCAATAGCTCAAATTCGATCAACCCATCGGTGCCATACGGCACTGGACTCAGGCTATGAAATGTGAGTTTGCGCGTACCCGTATCGACCGACCAGCTTCCTGTAAACACTTCGCCCGTAAACTCGGTGTAGGTTACTTTGTCGGCAGCAAAAAGCAGCTTATACTTAGCGTAACCGGCATAAATATTACTCTGAGCATCAGCCTTGTAAACGACAGTTGTGCCTTCTTTCACTTCGGCGGCTTTCCAGCTTTTCAGCACATCGACGGTATCATCGAGCGCCGGGGCTGGTTCCGAACGTTTGCATTGTCCAAACGTCAGTAAACTTCCGACCAGCAGGTATTGACAAAAACGAGTAAGTTTCATGATTGCGTGGAGTTATTGTTTGATGAATCGGAAAAACTGCGGTTTCTGGTTGCCTATAACTTCCAGATAATACGTTCCGGTATTGAGCTGACTGACCGGAACTTCAACTTCCTGAACGCGGCCGCTGAGCGGTATTTCCTGCATTAATCGTCCCGACGTATCGCGGATACGTAGCATCTGCGGATTTGTTCCGCTGCCCACGGTATAGTGCAGTACATTCGTTGCCGGATTGGGATAAAGCTTCGATTCGGCAGGTGGTGGGCCAATCGCCGTAACGATAAACCGTACTTCGGCGGTATTGGAATAATCGGACATGAGCATGGCCCGGTACGCCCGCACCCGATAGGCGTAAGTGCTCTGGGCGCGTAGGCTCTCATCCTTGTAGAGAAATACATTGGCGCCCAGTTCGACGAGCTTTTCAAAGTTGCCCCCGTTTACCGACTGTTCGACCTGAAAACCTGTTTCGTTGGCCGTGTTATCCTGCCAGACCAGCAGCGCTACGTTATTGACGAGCGAAACCGTCAGATTGCTGGGCGCGGTTAGCGTTGTGGTCGACGTAGCTTGTGTAGTGGCTTCCGCTACGTTCGACCATTCGGACGCACCAGCGCTGTTTTTGGAACGAACCCGGAAATAGTATTTCGTGCTGGCGTTTAAGCCCGTAGCGGCATACGTAACAGCGTTGACTCCCGCACTTGCCGAATTACCCCACGTTACGTTGTCCGCGCTACGTTCAATGTCAAACCCCTCTTCATTGTTCGACGCATCAGTCCAGCTCAGGTCAATTTGCGTCGTGCTGCTGGCTGTGGCTTTCAGGCTGGTGGGCGTTGTAGGTTTTGTTATCGTTACGGGAGGTGCCTGCGTCGTCGCGTCTGCTACGTTCGACCAACCCGACGTGCCGACACTGTTTTTCGCCCGGACGCGGAAGAAATATTTTGTACTGGCATTCAGACCATTAACGGCATACGTAGTGGTATTGACGCCGACACTCACCGAGTTGCCCCACGCTACGTTGTCGGTGCTACGTTCAATATCGAAGCCGTCTTCGTTGTTGGAGGCATCGTTCCAGGTCAGGTTGATCTGGCTGGCGCTGGTGGCCGAGGCAACTAAATTGGTCGGAACAGCCGGTGACGTTATGGGCACGGCGGGCATGGTAATGGTGAATAAGTTGCTGAACGCCGATTCGAAGGGCGTTTTGGCCCGCACCCGATACTGGTACGTAGCACTGGGCGTCAGGCCACTGTTGGTGTATTTGCCCGAAATGTCGCCCGATGCATTTGCCGTGAACGCGAGTGTACCCACCGGAAGGCTGTTGAACGTAGCGCCCCCATCGTCCGAACGCTGCACATCGAACGTAACGCTAAAGCCGGGCAAGGTTTTGTATTTCCAGGCCAGTTCGACCACCGTCTGCGACGTAGCAACCGCCACCAGATCCGTCGGGGTGGCGGGTGGACCGGCTGGCGTTCGAACCGGAATGAGCGTGCTCCAGCCCGACTTACCCGCGCAGTTCTCGGCTCTGACCCGAACGTAGTATTGCGTATTCGGGCCAACGTTGATCACGGCAGATGACGAGTTCTGGGCTACGGTTACGCTGATTCCCGACGTTTCGGTAGGTTCATGATTATTCGAATATTGAATCACGAAATAACTTTCACGGCTGTACGATTCGTTTGCCCCGCCCCATTTCACCTCCGCTTCCGAGCTGCTTCGGGCCGTAGCCGTTACGTTGCTGGGCGGCTCAGGGATGGCAATGCTGGTGGTTACTGTGGCTGCACTCCAGGCCGATTCGCCACCGGCATTTTTTGCCCGTACCCGCACATAAATTTTATGTCCGCACCCCGGCCACGATCCTTCAATTTTATGCTGGGTCATGTTGGCGTCCACACTAGCCAAGCCGCCGGTATACTGGTCGTTCTCGCCCCACTGAATGTCAAAACCGGTTTCATTGTTAGATCTATCCTGCCAGGATGCCGTGATTTCCGTGACGCGGTCGGCGTTGCGGGTCCAGTTTTGCGACAGACTGCCATCGATCATTGGAGCCGTGGGGGGAGAGGTTGTGCCCCCCTGCGTTCGGGCATTAACGATGTGCGTGTAGGCCGAACCTGCCGAACCTTTCAGCCCGCGAACCCGATAGTGATACGTTGTACTGGCCGTCAGGCCCGTGTTCTGATACGTAACAACGTTAGTCCCCACCGTAGCAATCCTGCTAAAGCTCGTCCCGTCCGTACTCCGTTCGACTTCATAGCCTGTTTCATCCGTAGACCGATCCGACCAAGCCAGATTGATTTGTGAGGAGGAAATCACCGTTGCCCGCAGATCCAGGGGCGATTCGGGACCCATGTCGTAGTCCACTACGTTGGAATAACCTGATTGCTGCGCGCCAGTGATGGCTCGTACCCGGAAATAATTTTTTGTGGACGTAGTGAGGTTGATTTCGTATTGCGTTACGTTGGCGGCCGTGGTAGTCGCTCTGGAGAACGTAGTACCATTGGTCGATGACTCCACTTCGAAACCCGTTTCGTTATTGGAATTGTCTCTCCAGCTTAGCCGTACATTGTTCATGTTGTTGGCCAGCAAGGGCGTCAGGACCAGTTCAGAAGGGGCCGACGGTGCCTGAGTCGTAGCCTCCTGCGTTCTGGCATTGTCCGTATTGCTCCACCCAGACTCGCCCGCGCAGTTCTGGGTCTTTACCCGAAAATAATACGTCGTATTTGCGTTCAGGCCGCCAATCGTTTTGCCGTTAGCGTTCTGATCGGCTGTCGTCTGAACAGGCGACGAGAAACTACTGCTGGTGGAATACTGAATAATGAATCCACTTTCGCGACTATATGACTCATTGGCTCCGCCCCACTTCAGTTCAATTTCTGAACTACTTTTGGGCGTTGCTTCTACGTTGTTGGGCGGTTCGGGAATGGCAATGCTGGTAGTCACATAGGTTTCTGACCAGGTCGATGGTCTGATGGCGTGTTTTGCCCGTACCCGCACGTACACTTTCTGTCCGCAACCCGGCCACGACCCTTCGATCTT
>NZ_JBMDWV010000179.1:0-6562 GCF_048594605.1 Spirosoma sp. | reverse complement strand
ACATTGGACCACTTCAGATTAAGAACATTGCGTGAATTTGGCGATGTCTGTTCTCGTTCTGTATAAAAAGGCAGTGTTACGTGGGCTAATGCGTCGGTTGGTGTTCCCCAGTTTAAGCCTACGGGCTCGTTGAGAGCCGTTCGGGTAGGAAGTTGGTATGGTTCCTGTTTTCCAATTCGAGCGGGTAAGAACTCCTTCACAATAGGGTCAATCAACCGCCCATGCCCTAAAGCACGTGTTTGAGCTTCCGACTTGTGTAGTCCTTTCAGTAGCTCGTCTTTAGGAAGCTCAAAAGCTCCTCTCGTTCCATTATCACTCCAGTATTCGATGTGTGTGTTCGTCGTGCCAAAGTCAACTGCTACCCTAAAACGACTCACGTTCGTTTTTGGGTCGGGCCACTTTGGCAGTAAGGTTGCCTGTACGAGTTGATCGGTAAAAGGCAGGTTGAATTGAACCAAGTCAAAATTGTCTTGTAAAACCAGAAAATTTGTTGAAGCTGCGTCGCGGTCATTGCTTTTTTTACGACGTTGTACCGTTCGGACTGGCTTAATCGGGATTAACGAATCTTCAATCCGGTACAGAGAAAGACTCGCTTCGGCGCGTTCTGTTCGTTGTCCATCTACCATCATAAGTCGATAGCGAGCCGTTGCGTTGGTTGTGCGTAGAAACGGAAATACCAATAGTGTCAATGACCACTCAACCAATTCGCCTACTTGATAGCCGGTGTCTTTAGGGCGCAGGAAGGGTGGTTGCCCCGCTTTAGGCCATTCATACGTTCGTTCAAACGTGACAAACCCCTGCGTAACCGGAATCCTCAAACTAACCGTGATATTCTGTTTTTCGTTAGGTTGTCCCTGATTGGCTGAGGGCACCTTCTGAATACTGATTTTTACGTTTCCGTTCGTCAGGTCATCAGCCTTGAAAAATTCGAAAAAGCGGCTTGTTAATGGCAACAGATAACTACTCCGGTCATCAATACTCAGTACAGTAGCTGAAAACTCCGAATCAACCGAAAAGGGTAAGCGCACTAAATACGATTCTAAAAAATCGGATATAGTCAGATACGGATAATTTTGCCCTTCATGTCCCGGCAACTGCCGCTCCATAAGTGGCTTCGGATCAAAATAAGGCACTCTGATTTGTGGGTTCCACCGAGTGGTATTGAAATAGATAAGATTGGGAGTATTTAGGCCATTCGCAAGCACCAGAGGTTTATGAGGAATGGGGCAGTTAGGCGATTTGATAGTCAGGTGACTGGTCTCAGTAATCGACCCCGGCTTAACTCCAGCACTTAAAAAATAGGGTTGTCCCAGAATGTCCATTTGGGCGTTCGCCTGACCGGATGGGTTTACCGGTTGCTTATAGCGGGCCGAAAACGCATTTGGATTAGCCTTTGCTTTTTGAATTGTACTGAATAGGTTGGGGTTAACCGGGTTGAGTTCAGTTAAACTCTTTTCTAAATACTTGGTGAACTCATCGAAGCGATTTGAAAAAAACATACCAGGTTCCTCCGGTTTAGAGGAGTCAGGATCAACTGACTTATTAGGGTCGGGCAACGAATTGATATAGGCGAAGTAGTGATAGATATATTCCTGAAAGTCATTGTCGCGGAGAAACAGCGGGGTAAAGTTATTGGTATCAAACGCCCGATGGTTTCCTAACTGTAGGTTTATCGTACCAACGTCGTTAGCCGTAGAAAAAAACAATGTTGCTGGTGAAGTAGCCCCAAGAATTTTATGTTGTCTGTAGCGAATGATAAACAATCGTTTGAATTCTTCTTCGCTAAAATTATAGCTACTGGCATCCTGTATTAAAAAAAGATCAAGTGTATTACCTAACAATCGGTGACGAGCATCACCGGCATTGATCAATCTATCAACTTCACTCCGCTCCCAAGTTAGTATCTCAATGTCGTTTTTAAACCGCTCATAGTTGAAAACGATTTCGGCCAAGTCGAGTGCTTCTGATACCAGCCGATGGTACATCGTATCGCCCACCAAAGGAGTTTCGGGCTTAACTAATTGCTCAAACGCTGTTTTAACCAAATCTATTCGGGCAAACGGGCTAGGGATTGATGTGATCTGGCGGTCTGGCGACAACCCGGCTGGATTATGGATGGTATTAATTGCATTAGGGCCGATCGGTGTTGAGACAGCCCAATCATTTAATTGATTACCAGTGTGGAGTCTGAATACGTAGGACATCATCTAAGCGTTAAAACGGCGGTGCATAACTTCTTTAGTAGCCCGGTAAATAGCCGCGCCAAACTTTTGTATAATAGGCCACTTGCTAATATCCCCATCAGACACTTCCTGAAGAATCTGATTGAAATAGTGGAAATTCTCTACCCTCCGAATTTCGTCAAATTTTTTCAGTGGCTTAGGCTCAACCCCATTGATAAGTTTGAAGATGTTGTCGCGGGTCGTATCGGCCCGAAACAATGCTAAATTCGGTTGATTAGCTTTTAGTTCGCCAAGCCATGTGTCGAATAGGTGACAGAATGCCTTAAATTCCTTATAAAATGAATCCGTTAGAAACTCTCGCCCAATGCGGGTGCCACTCGTAAAAGCCGGTTGTAAGCCGAATGCACGTTCGGCTTCGAAACGGAGGTATTCGCTTACGTACAGAAACTGCCCCAATGCCCGTTTCAACTGTTTTTGAGTAGTAGGCCCTAAATTATCAAACGTGAGTTGTTGCTCTCGTTTAGTAATGCCAAATTCCCTATAAACCGTATGGCGATTTGCTTCGGGATTCATCTTATTTGTCTCTTGCGCAAAGTCTAAAATCGCCAACGCACCGGCTAACTCTACAATATGGGCGTTGTTTAACTGCGACTCTCCACCCGCATGATTTGAGTAAGTTACGGGGTCGGGGTCGGCGATGTAGTACATTGCATTCAAGTAGTTGTTGGTCGTTATTGTCCGGTCGTAGTAGGACAAAGCAGCAATTGCTTTAGGAACATACGTTTTGGAGTCGGTTCCTGTTGTTTGCTCATTTAGTTTGTAGTAGGGCAGAACGGTTAACGCACCGATGACTGAATCGCGAAGCGACTGAGGGTTAGGCACATTCGATGCTGGTTTACGAATATTGTTAAGTAATAAAGGAAA
Source organism: Spirosoma sp. (assembly GCF_048594605.1). Classification (GTDB taxonomy): domain Bacteria; phylum Bacteroidota; class Bacteroidia; order Cytophagales; family Spirosomataceae; genus Spirosoma. Next base: position 3,455 of record NZ_JBMDWV010000179.1, on the reverse strand, counting down.
ACCAGCTGCCCCCGTACCCCCAAAGATGGAACTAATAATAAAAATCCGGTCGTTATGGCCAAATGAAGTAGCAAAAGCCGTAAAATCATCTGATGTAGTAAATTGATTTAGTACTATACTACCCATATTCGGATTTCCCCTGAATCCCTCATCCATATTCGTGTTTAAATTCTCCTGGGTGTAAAGCAGATTAATGAGTGCCTGATTTGCCGCGTTCAGCTGGGTGTATCCAATAAATTGGTCAAATGTGGTTTGAGAATTGTTTATTTTGAAGTTGAACCCGTGCGTATTCAGTTGAGTAGCCATCTGAGGATTTAATCCGGACAGAGGAGTAATAGTGGTCTTAAAGAAGCGATTGTGTTCAAACTCCAGCGGTTCCCGTACCCTCTGATAAGATTCCAGTGCTTTCACAGTACGATTTAAATCGCCGTTGGCAAGGTCGGGATCAACTAAAATGGGGACTAATTCGTAGCCGTTGAGATCTAATCCCGTGGCCAGTAACATCGTCAGCGACCGAATAACACGCGCACCCGTTCCGCCGATACCAAATACGTATAGTTTAGCCATTATTTCACTGATTAAAATGGGGTGTTTACGCCCGCTGTCCGAAGAAAAGGCAACCTGATTTTACGAACAAAAGCAAATAGAAAGAAAAATGTCGGTGCCCAGATCAACCCGTTGATTAATGCAAACATTGTCAGTTCCAGAGTCGTTGCCGCATAACCCTGAATGTATAGCTGTGAGGATGTAATAACATAGGCTATTACACTATTAACCAGACAGTTTACAAGCAGAATTATTCCCCATTGAAACCATCGAATAAAGCCAGGGTGATTCAGCAGATAATAATAGAATATCACCAGAAAAAAACTTATGCCCAGCATCAACAGACCAACCTGTACATATATGCCATGATTGTACATCGTTTGAGAGAAATTTCCCATGTGGGCCAATCCCCAAAGTTCATAAAGAGAAGCAAAAAAATTGTTTATAATAGGTGGCGTTGTGTTCATAATCAATTATTTTTTTCAATGTGAAACGAAAAGTCAGCTAAAGGCGGAAGTGAGGTTGACGTAAAACCAGCCGTTACGCCTTGTAGCAAAGGCAATAAGGCATACGTTTTTGTCGGTTGTATGCTCTCTTCCAATTTGGCGGTATGGCTTTGGGAAACCCAATTGGGTATATGGTTTATTAACCGGATGTTGTATGCACCGTCTGCAAACAAACCAGTTGTGCGTACCAGTAGAAGATAGTTGGCAGTTGTTTTACGAACTCGGTTAAACTCGGTCGCGGCAAATGTTGTCTTAGGAGCGTAACCTGCAAGTGGAATTACTTTCTCTACCCGGAATTTAGCATTTGAGACGGTATAGTTTCGTACGTCGCGTAAATAAGTAGCGTCTATTTCAGTAGGCAACTGGGCTGCTACAGAAAACTGAAACGAATTGGTTCCCGTTTCGAGCTCTGCATAATCGATAGTATTGTCGGAGGGGGTTTGATAGCGGCCAATCTGCTCCAAAGAAGATATGGTGTAAAAATGATTCGTAAGCTGATTGCTCAATACATAGGCGTTAATGTAGCCGGGCCAAACATTAGGCTTTACCCTCGCCAAGAAGGTGTTCACCGAGACAGGGGAACCCATAATCCAGACATAAAATGGTCTTGCTTGGCCATCTAAATAATCAGTTTTCTTCTCATCTGGATATACGTAGGTTCCGTGAAATTCGGCCTTGAATTGATAGATTGCTGCTTTGAATGGCTGTTTTTTTGATACTAACCCAAAAACCCCTTTCATGCCCTGTTTTGCCAAATCCAAATTAGAGCCCGTATATAAACAATCGCTCATCACGACTGTAATATCTCCTGCTTTAGCTTCCGCTAACGCGTTTTCAAAAATCTGGATCAGATCAGAGTTATAAACACTTCCTTGCTTCCAATTTTTATTTTCGGGGGTAATCTGATTCACAAAGGCTACCGATTTGCCGGTATAGTCTAATGGATATATCAAATTGTTGACTGCAAAGACCTGAACAGTCATATCACCCATATCAATATTTGCTCCGTTCAGCAATTCAAGTAGTACTTGCTTATATGCTGTATTTTTTTTAACATACCCATCCATGCTGAATGAGTTATCCAGAAAAAGACGAAAAGTACCTAAGTAGGGTTTAGCGCGGTCTTTCTTACTGCCTGAAAGACTGACTTCAGTTGTTGGCTTGGGTGGTGACGTAGCGGATGATTCGGCAGAAGGGCGGGTATAACAATTAGCAAGCGTGAAAGCGGTTATACTAATTAATGCTACGCGGTAGAATAGACTAGATAGAACCATATAATTGGGAGGTGTAGATTATAGCAGAAAATATGGTACCAATCTGTATATTTTTTTAGCAAGAACCAAAGAAAATATTTACTGAATACTATATTGGAACTAAAATTAAAAATGGCCACTCCTATCCTGTTCGCTTCCTACATGTTTGCGAAAGCTATATCATTCTACTATGCAACCAGTTTTATTAACACAAACAATATTTGCCAATCGCTACTTTCTTCTACACCAACCTGACAGTTTGGTCATTAGTGATGGACAGGTTTGGGTTGTTAGAGACTATCAGGCTAATTGTCAGGTTTTACTATGGACTTTCCCTACTGTTAATTCGCGTCAGGCAGGTGTTTTCAAATCAAATTTAGCGTCTTATCAACAGGTAGATTCACCAGGCTTACTACCCTTGCTTGATTATGGTGTCAGTGCAGATGATATACCCTATCTGGTTACGGATGATTGGGTTGTCACTACGGGATTAACACATCCCGTTATTGCAGACGATGAGCAACTTGCCTCATTACTCAAACAACTCACCGAAACCGTTTTAGCACTTCATCAACAAAGTTTATCGCCAACTCGTTTAGATGCTGAGACTATTATCGTTAATGAAATTCAAAATCAGTATCAGCTATTACCGCTAATTAAGCCGATAGACAAGCGGGCAGACTTGGCTAACCTAATCGCACTTTCTGAAACACTGTCTCCTGATTCTCCTGCAACAAAATGGTTAAAAGAGCAAACGAACGAACGCGATCTAACAGTTGAACAGATTAATCAGGTTACAAACCAATATTATATAAGCAAAGAGTGGAAATTACCAGAGGTACCTAAGCCAGAAGTTGTAGCCGAACCAACTGATACCGAATCAACCTCTGAGCCAGTTAAAACTGAACCCAGTGGTGGAACAACGGGCGATTATAGTAATAAAAACAAATGGTTGATGGGAGTAGGTATTAGCGTTGCACTACTACTTATAATATTACTGATTGCCCAAAACTGGCCCAAGAAGCGGGTAGAGATACAGACTGGTTCAACAAAACTAGACAGAACTTTAAAAGACACATCGACTACAAAAGGAGAAAATCTACCTCCTTCACCGTTGCCAAACTTCTCAGAACAGTACCGGAGTTTATTG
>NZ_JBMDWV010000178.1:0-7518 GCF_048594605.1 Spirosoma sp. | reverse complement strand
ATGGGACCAGCCGCCGATTAATTATCTGGACATTCCTACACTCGACCAGATTGTTCGGACGTACGGCGCTAAATACCAGATTGTTTACAACCGCCCCCTCCCTACCCAGATAGTACAGGACAACAGCGAAACCATGCAGTTGAACGAGCATGCCTGGCTAAAAGAGAACCATCCCGACGTAGTGTTGATGGACGATCTATATAAGCAACATTATCCGAAAACGGTCAATAATTACAATCATCTGCAATTGATGATCTACGCCAACAGCAACCATTTCATTTCGATGCATGGCGGCACGGCGGCATTGGCAAGCTGCTTCGGCGGAACGAATATCATTCTGTCGAACCCAAACTGGGGCATGGAACATCATTTCAATGAGTATGAGAACCTATTCCCGAAGTTGTCAGGCGCTACCATTCTGCACGCCAAAGATCGGGCTGAGGTTTTGAGGTATCTAGGTCAATACTATTAATAGCATTCCGTGTTATGATTATCAGTAGAATAACCAGTGGCTTAGGGAATCAGCTTTTTCAGTACGCCGTTGCCCGGCACCTGGCACTGAAAAACAAGACGACTTTGTACCTGGATCTGAGCTACTATAAGTATCAGTATGAAACCGATACGCCCCGTGCGTTTAAGCTCGGTCATTTTTCGGCACCGTACCGTATCCTGCAAAAATCGCCTTTGCAGTACGTATCAAAAGCCACAAAGCTGCTACCAAATCGGAGCATGCCGCCCTTTTTTCTGTTTCTGAAAGAGAAGCACTTTCATTTCGACGAAGACGTATTACGCGCTCAGGCTCAATGCATTACGTTAGATGGATTCTGGCAGTCGGAAGCGTATTTTCAGGAAAGTGCCGATACAATACGACGAGAGTTGATGCTGGTAGATGCGCCAAGTCCCGAGTTCAATCATTATCAGCAGCAGATCCACGCTACGTCGATGCCCGTTTCCATTCATATCCGGCGGGGCGATTACGTAAACCATCCGGAGTTTAGCAAAACATTCGGATTTGTGGGCCTTGCGTACTATGAGCAGGCAATTCGTCAATTAACCGGTAAAATTAAAAATCCTCAATTTTTCGTCTTCAGCGATGATCAGGAGTGGGTACGACAAAACTTATCTCTGCCCGATAATTCCGTTTTCGTCAAAAATACAGGACCTGATGCCGACGTAGCGGACCTGGTTCTGATGAGTCAGTGCCGGCATCATATTATTGCCAATAGTTCTTTCAGCTGGTGGGGCGCCTGGCTCAATCCGAACCCTAACAAACTGGTAATTAGCCCCAAACAATGGTATAAAAACAAACCGACCTGGAATACAAAAGATTTGCTTCCATCGACATGGCTGGCTTTATAACTACCGTCGAAAAGCCTATCCAACCCTTGATGTGCTATGATAAAAGTATTAATTGACCATCAGAAATTCAGTACGCAGAAGTACGGCGGAATCAGCCGCTACTTTGCCAACATTATCCAGGGCATTAAGCGCACCGATACCATTACGTATCAGTTGGGAGTTCTACACGCCAAAAATCATTACATACAGAATGAGCCACTTCTCATTAAAGGAAGCCTGAGCGATCGGGTGCTAAATCGGAATGATCGATACGATTACCAGATGAATCAGCTTTACTGTCGGCGGTTGTTGAGTAAAGCGAATTTCGATGTGTTTCATCCAACGTATTATGATCCGTATTTTCTCAAAGAGTTACGAAAACCGCTGGTCATCACGATTCACGATATGACGTACGAGCGGCTACCGGAATATTTCTGGAATCAGGACCCACTCACCCACCAGAAGCGACTCAATATTAAACGGGCCGATGCCATCATTACGATTTCGAACACAACCCGGAAAGATCTGCTCAGTTTTTTCGATGTAGATCCGAAAAAGGTATCGGTTATCTACCACGGAATTGACGTGGAATCGCCTTTGCAGGTTCAGTCGGTGCCTAATCTGCCCGAACAGTACGTATTGTTTGTTGGCGACCGGAGCGGCTACAAAAATTTCTACTTGTTCATGAATGCATTTCAGCAGCTGGCTCCTCGTTTTCCTGACCTGAACGTAATCTTGACGGGTGGCGGGAAGCTGGAAATTGCCGATCGTGAATTTCTGCAACGTATTGGTTTGACAGACCGGGTTCGGCACATCAATGCAACGGATGAGCAGTTGAATTTTCTGTATCAGAATGCACAATTGTTCGTGTATCCATCTCTTTATGAGGGTTTTGGACTACCTATTCTGGAAGCGTTTAAAGCGCGGTGCCCGATGCTTCTCAGCGATACAGAATGCTTTCGGGAAGTAGCCGCTGATGCCGCTGTCTATTTCAAACCTACTGAAATCGATGACCTGATTCATAAACTAGAGACAACCCTGACCGATAGTACCCTGAAAGACCAACTGGTCAGGAAGGGTACGCAGCGGCTGGCAGATTTTCCACTACAGAAATCAATCGATCAGACCCTGGACGTCTATAAATCATTAGCCCGATAGCTTATCGCCGTGAGATTATGAACATTTTAAACGCCCCCGACTGGATCAATAATTTCCGCTATCCATTTGCTTCCTTCAACGATATTCCACAATCGGTGTTCGACGCAATTAATCGTGACCTTGAACACGTACAATCCAAAAATCCGGAGGTAAGTGTTGTCATTCCGGCCTGGAATGAGGAGGTCAATATACTACGTAGCGTAGCATCGCTGGCCAAAATGCAGACTGACATCCCGTTCGAAATTATAGTGGTAAATAATAATTCGACGGATCAGATGCAGGACACGCTGGACAAGCTTCGGATACGTAGCGTGTTCCAACCCATTCAGGGCTGGGGCCCGGCCCGGCAGAAAGGGCTGGAAGAGGCTCAGGGGAAATACATACTTACCGCCGATGCCGACTGCCTGTATCCACCCGACTGGATCAATGAAATGATGGCGGTACTACGTCAGCCAGGCGTTGCCTGCGTGTACGGTCGCTATTCATTTATTCCATCACCGGGTTTTGCCCGTTGGAAGCTGGCTCTGCTGGAGACTCTGAAGGACAGCATTGCGGAAGTCCGCCATATGAAACGCCCCCATCTGAATACATACGGAATGAGTTCGGGATACCTCCGTGAATATGCCCTGAAAGTCGGCTACGTAATGCACAAAATTCGGGGTGAAGATGGGCGGTTGTGCTTCGACCTGATGCAGTTTGGCTCAGTAGAACAGGTGAAAGCCGATAACGCCCGTGTCTGGACAGGTACCCGAACGCTCCAGAAAGACGGCAGTTTCTCCCGAACGCTGTTCCTCAAAATAGGGCATGAGCTTCGACGACTGAAAGGCATGTTCGTTGCGCAGCCTCCTCACGATACAAAAACGTCTGTGAACCCGTAGTTCGGAACACAAACCACTATTAATCACAGCAAAACTATTTACTAAGAACTACCCATTCAGGTCATGTTTGTTCGTTGCAAGTTGATTTCCTCTCACTGGATTTGCTTCCTGCTTCTGCTGGTATTGACTACCAGTAGCGTAAGCTGGGCGCAATGCAGCCAGGGCGCCATCATTTGCGAAACGTTTGGAGCTGGTCAGCGCGGGGCACTTCCGCAAGGACAAACCAATTTTACGTATCGGGCAATACGTTGTCCCGGCGATGGTGAATACAACCTGGCCGATACGCTGGACGGAGGTTGTCATGGCGATGCCTGGCATACCGTTCGGGAAGATCATACGCCAGGCGATGTGCGGGGTAATATGTTCATAGTCAACGCATCATACCAGCCGAGTGAGTTCTATAGTCAGAAAGCAACAGGTTTATGTCCCGGCGTTACGTATGAGTTTTCGTTATGGGTTCTTAATGTCAACAAGATTCTGCAGGCTGGCGAATGTGACGAATTCAACTTACGTAACCCCATTATCGCCATGCGCGTGGAACAGGCCGATGGAACACTTATTAGAGAAGTTATTCAGCCGGCGGTTCCGCGTACTACGTCACCAACCTGGGTGCCTTTGTCCATGCAGTTCGCTATCCAGACCAACACCAACGACATTGTCGTCAAACTGATTAACAAAGGGTTAGGCGGCTGTGGCAACGATCTGATTATCGACGATATAGCGTTTCGCCCCATTCACCCTACGCTAACGATTCAGTTTTCTGGCTCAACCGATTCAGAAACAACCGTTTGCGCCGATACGCGGCTGACATTGAATGTCGGAACGGCAGCAGGATATCCAAATCCCGCTTATCTCTGGCAACAAAGCCGGGATGGGCAGACCTGGTCGGCTGTGGCTGGTGCAGGTCGGGCTACCTATACGATTAATCGCGTTCAGCCGGGCCGGACGTATTATCGACTGAGAAATACTCAGGCCATTAATGCCGACGCTGTTGGGCGGGCGCAGTGTTCAGCTGAATCCAACGTACTGATTGTCAATGGCCGGGAGGATGCCCCATTTAGTCTGGGCGAGGACGTTACGTTCTGCGAGGATGCTACGTATACGTTTCCAGTCCCCGGCCCATTCCCGGCGGGCACTACGTACGTCTGGTCGGATCAGAGCACAGATCGCCAACTTACGGTTCAAACGGCGGGCACGTACTGGCTGGAAACAAACCTGAACGGATGTACGTACCGCGATTCAGTGGAAACGAAAACCCAGAACTGCCACCCCGAAGACATCTACGTACCAGACGCTTTTTCACCGAACAACGATACTATCAATGATAAGCTGGTTGTTTTTCATGCCGGTACGTTCACAGATTATACGTTTACAGTCTTCGACCGTTGGGGAAGTGTCATTTTTATGAGTCAACACCCTGATTCGCAATGGGATGGGATGTATAAAAACCAACCCTGTACCGCAGGAATTTATGCCTGGACAATTCAGTACAGTGTTGTCAGCACTTTAAATAAAGATAATCGTTTTGCCCGGAGCGGTACTGTTCTGCTGGTCCGGTAATACCTAATTCAATTCTCTTTTGACTAAAAACTTAAATCAGTTATAATGAATCCAGTAACATGCAGCATACTTATAGCGACTTATAACCGCCCGGCTGCACTGGAACGGTGTTTGATAAGCTTATTTCAGCAAAGTAGACTCCCTAACGAGATTATTATCTGCGATGATGGGTCGGCAGAACCAACCCGGCAGTTGGTTGAGCGACTACAAGCTATCAGCCCGGTTCCGATGCTGCACGTATGGCAACCTGACGAAGGATTCCAGCTGGCCCGCATCCGAAATATGGGTATGGCCGCAGCAAAAGGCGAGTACCTGATTCAGATGGACGGCGACGTGATTCTACACCCGCGATTTGTTGAAGACCATCTGCATCATGCTCAGCCCGGCTACTTCTTTTCAGGAACTCAGTACCATCTGTCGGCCGAGATCACGCAACGGCTTTTAAATGAACCTTCTTTATCACTCAAAGAAGCACTGCGTGAGCATCGTCTGAATAAGTCCGAGTCGATGTCGATCAAGGCAATATTACAACAATCGCGCTGGAACTGGAGCCGGCTTCGGATTTTACCCTTACAGAAGCTCGTAGCCCGGTTTTATCATTGGAAAACCCACTATCGATACGTTTCAGGCTGTAGCATGGGATTCTGGCGGAAGGACCTTATTCAGGTCAATGGATACGATGAACAATTTACGGGCTGGGGCTGGGAGGATACAGACCTCGCGCTACGTCTGATGAATCTAGGCCTTAAGCTGCGCTTTATCCGGCTTGGCGCCATTCAATACCACCTGAACCATTTGAAAGAGTCGCGTGGTCAGGAATCCATAAACCAGGATAGAGCAATGCAAACGATCCAGCAAAAGTTGATTGCCTGTCAGTACGGGCTGCAACAACATGTTCACTTTTCCGACACGCAATCAACATAAAATTTCAACTAACTGATAATCAAACCTTTTTGCGTACTACGTTCCTCAGAATCAGCTACAGGCACGTAGTGCAGTTGACTAAATCTATAATTTCCACAACCATTTTCACCTTAAATTAAAAATGAGTTTTCGTCAATTACCAGAACAAATTTTATGCTCCGTACACCCCATGCAACAGAATTACGAATTCCCCGATGTTACGCTTTTAGTAACACACTATAACCGAAGCAGCTCACTGGAAAATCTGCTGGCGAGTTTTAAACAACTAAACTGCAAATTTGGAGGCATTGTCGTATCGGACGATGGCAGTCAGGAAAAGCACATCACCTACATGAAGGATTTGCAGAAGGAGTACGACTTCCGACTAATTACGACCCCTCAGAACAAAGGGTTAGGCAACAACATTAATAAGGGGCAGGATGCGGTCCAAACGCCATTCACGTTGTACATACAGGAGGACTTCGAACCGTCGCAGGAATTTCCGGCCCATCTGGTCGATTCGCTCAAAATTCTCCGGGAGCATCCAGAATTTGATATCGTTCGCTATTACGCCTATCTGCGTTACCCTTATCTAAAACCATTTACGGAAGCCTTCTCAGAGATGGTTATCCCGGCATGGGCTACGAATTACAACAAAATCTATTACTATAGCGACCATCCCCATCTACGTCGTAGTACGTTCTTCGAGAAGTTTGGTCGGTACGCAGAAGGAATTCATCCTGATAAAACTGAATACCGGATGTCGGTTGCTTTTATTCGCAATAAAGGGCGAGGTCTCTTTTATAATGATTATCAGAATCTGTTTTATCAAAAAAATAGCGAGGATGAACCCAGCACCATTGCCCGTAAAAGCTGGACAGTAAGCGGCAACCCGATTCTGGTTTTACTACGTGATATTTATAAACAGATCAAATTCAACCACGATATTTATTTTATGCGCCTGTAGTAAGTGAACATACAGCTTCTTAGTTACGTAGTTGAGAAGTTGATCCAAATTTTCTGGATGTTACTCTTCCATATCTGCATCTGGGAAAGTTCAGTAAACTTAAAAATGCCAGACCTTACTATTCCTTAACTGTTGCGCTATCGTTGATTATTCTTTTTATTCTAATTCATGAAACACCGATTCCAGGTACTCGATATTTTTAGAGGCATTTTTGCTTCTATGGTCGTATTATTTCATTTATCTGGATTTTCTGATACGCCAATCCTGAATAATGAATTCATTTATAATTCGGACATGTTCGTCGATTTCTTTTTTGTTCTGAGTGGATTTGTGATTGTCTATAATTACAAATCCATCTCCTCCTTCGATCAGTTTAAAACTTTTCTACAAAAAAGAATCGTAAGAGTGTATCCCCTTCACTTTCTTATGCTCATGGCTTTTTTAGGAATAGAGCTTTCCAAACATTCCCTTTCGGCCTACATTCACGTTAATAGACTAGAGAATGAGCATAACAATATATATAGCTTTTTTACCAGTTTGTTTTTAGTTAATTCCATAAAAATGTTTGGCATTAAGGACGTTAGCTGGAACATACCAAGCTGGTCCATCAGTGCTGAAATGATCTCCTACATTGTATTTGGGCTGACACTCGTGTTACTTAGCTATTATAATTTACAGAGAATAAAGAGTTATACCTTCCTGGTGATTGCAATC
>NZ_JBMDWV010000177.1:0-5645 GCF_048594605.1 Spirosoma sp. | reverse complement strand
GTCGATTGGAAGCGGTTCTGTAATCGATACGCTAAGCTTAGAAATTCTTACCTGTATCTTGATCCGCCTTACTATCATCGGGCAGAACAGCTTTATGGTTACTTGTTTGATGAGACGACGCACCGACAGATGCGTGATTATCTTGTCCGGTTATCATCCTCATGGCTCTTGTCTTATGATGATTCACCAGAGGTGCGTACACTCTACGAAAAGCTTAGTGGTATTGATGGACGAGTCGTTGATCAAACCTACTCAACTCATCCTATGGGGGGAGCCAGCTTTGTAGGGAGAGAGCTCGTATTCAGTAATCGTCCGCTTCCAGTTCAAAAGCAGGAAAAGAGCCCGAAGCCTCACGTGGGCTTGACAGTCGTTGGTGATCTTGCCGCATCAAGATCACAAGCAAGTGGTCCTATTCGAATCCCAATAGTGCAGTCTGTAATCATTGAGAACCTTTAAACTTCCTTTGAAATTTTACTTTTTATGCCGGATATTCTTAATAAAATAGCCACTACAGAAAGTCCATTAGTCAAACTGCTTGGCGACTTCGATAAATCTTTCGTCGGATATGTCTATGGAATGCGGTTTGACGAAGTACTGGTTTTAACCAATGACGAGTGGAAGCACAATGTCAACGGACTTCCACATAACTCGTTTCTTGTTGCGGCCGGATTCAATCCAACCAAAATAATAAACGCCGACATTATCGACCAGGAGGTGATTCTGCTACGTGTGATTGAACCTGTAAGTTTGCCTCAAGACAATGACTTCATTCGTACTCGTATTGAACATCATCAGCGTCGAACATCAACTGAAAAATTTCCAGGGGACGTGAACGACGGGATAGACCCAATGACGCATTCTGAACTCCAAGCTGGGGGGCTACGCTGCAATATATTAGGCACCTTTTATGTGGAAAATGGGCAGTTACGATTAGGCAGTGATATTGAAAACTTTATGACTCTGTCGCGTTTACGGGCTTATAAGCCTACCGGTAGCGCGTTAGCTATGATTGTCAATCATGTCAATCCAGAAGTGCGCGAGAAGGCCAGAGAGGAAGCTAAGAAAGCAGGATTTACAAACGTACCATCACCAATTAATATTGGTACCGTTCGCTACACGTCTACCGCGCGAATGCACCGGGGCAAAGACGCTGAATTAGTTGACGTTCTAATTCAGCCAACAGACTTTCTTGCCCGGCGGACCGCCGTTTTAGGCATGACTCGAACTGGCAAATCTAATACGGTCAAAACGACTGTGTCAGCAGTTGCGATTGCTGCTATGAAGGACAACGTCAAGGTAGGACAGCTAATTTTTGATGTAAATGGTGAATACGCTAACGCCAATCATCAAGATGACGGTAGCTCGATTGCTGAGGTTTTTCCTCAACAAACTATCCGTTATAGAGCTATTCAAACAGTTGGATTTGCCGATCTACGCACGAATTTTTATCAGGAATGTGACCAAGCTCTCAACTTAATTCAAAGACTTTTCAAGGTAGATAAGTCTCCATTTTCGGGCCAAGACCTTGATGCATTCATGTCATCGACGTTGGAGGAACCTGATAGTACACAGGTATCTGAGCATACACGCTGGAAGCGACACAAAGCTGTATTTCAGTGTATTTTGTACCGAGCTGGCTATCCAACACCCACTAATTTTACAATAGAAATACCAATTGCGGCTGCACTTACTCGACAGATTACGGCTTGGGGGCAGGCTCAAGATCCACCGGTTCAGATTGCAACTCCTACGTCAACTCATGTATCTGCTTCAGATGCAAGTGCCTGGTTTGAGCAGTTACGGCAGATTAATATTGCCATAAAAGATGACCAGTCTCAGCGTAGAGTCCCGGCCATTGGCTTACAATCCTCTACTGCTGGTAACTCATGGGTTGACCCGACCCTTGAAGCATTTTTAAATATGCTTGCTCGTGAGAATAGTCGGAAACAAAGTTTTGGCGGCTGGCGGGCAATTCAGAAATACCGTCCTTATCATTCTCCTCAACGGGCTGCTGATGTCACTGACGAAATCATTAATCATTTGGAAGCAGGTAAAATCGTAATCCTTGATTTGTCGGCTGGCCCGGTGGAGATTCGGGAAGTGCTTTCAAAACGTATTGCAAGCCAAATTTTTGAGCGTCAGATGGCAATAATGAATGAGGGGAAAGTACCTCAAAATATGGTCGTCTACGTTGAGGAAGCACATAATCTTATTGGAAAAAAAGCAGAACTAACCGACACATGGCCACGTATGGCTAAAGAAGGAGCTAAGGCTAGAATCGCTTTCGTCTATGCAACACAAGAGCCTTCCTCCGTACATCCTAATATTCTGGCAAATACAGAAAACTGGTTTGTTACACATTTGAATAATGATGATGAGTTGAGGACGTTAGGCAAGTTTTATGATTTCGGTGATTTTACAAAATCGTTGAAGTCAGCGCAGGATGTAGGTTTTGCCAGAATAAAAACCCTATCAGCACCATTCGTTATTCCTACTCAAATCAACCGGTTTACGCCAGACGCTTTAAAAGAAGATATCAAGCGTATCAAGGAAAAAATGCAACCATTAGATCATAATGCCGTATAACCGTGAGTCCGCTGGCAAAGGCGGACATTCTGACTTTGTTCGTAATCCTGACGTACAGAATTTTTTGTCGGATTGTGACTATATGAAGCCACCATCTGATGATGAAGCGAAGGCGATGGCTTCAACGTTTACCCCGGCACCGGGTGGTCAGCCGCCTAAACTGCCTAGCTTTGTTGTTGCGTCAGATGCCAGTAAGAGCGATACGCCGATTAACGATAAACTCCCCAGTACACAGCTTGGCTATATTAAAGTTAGTCACGTTCTTATCGAGATGGATAAGTATGCGGAATTGATTGACCCTCGTTCGCGCTTCGTTGATCCATTCAAGGTGGCAGACATGCACCGTAATGCCCAGCCAATTACTTATGTATTGCCTGGCTCTAATATACAATACCGTAAATCTGATACTGTCCGGAATGGTTTCCGCCATGCCGTATATGATCAACTTACTGCCAATCGGGGTGAGGGTAACAATCGTATGGTGCTTACTGAGACACTGTTGGCTTTGAACAACAATCAGCTGTCTATAAAATCCTGCCCGATCCTTGCCTGTGACGCCTTGATCGAACATCTTGTTTTTACGCCAAAGACTCATACGCATACATGCCCAAAGTGCGGAGGAACCGTTTACGTAACGGATTGGCTAAGGCTTCATGAGGGAATCAGTGATTTTGGCAATAACACAAGTGCCATTACGCGCATGATGAATGCAGTAGAACATCTACTCTTATCAGCATTTATTCTTGAATTACTTGAAGCAAATCCGGTTGCCCTTAGTAAAATCGCTTTTGTAATGGATGGACCATTAGCTCTTTTTGGGGAGCCTGCTAAACTTCATCCAAGAATAATGACGCTTATTGATAACGCCAATTCCAGGTTGACAAGTCTTGGGCTGGAACCATTGTTGGTTATGGGTCTTCAAAAAACAGGCAATGTTATGGATCATGCCCTCTTGCTAGAACGCTTCCTGCCAAACGGCGTGATTCGCATTATTGACGACACGTACCGTCAAACATACATTACCGGTAGCGATAAGCCTGCCGAAGACTTTGGTTATGAGTCTTATTATGGTCAGGATTTCTTATTCAAAACAGAGCGCGGACGAATATTCAATTTTGCCCTCCCATACCCATTTGCCGGTAAAGGGTCTGGAACTCGCACCGAATTTGCTCGTAAAAAAGTAGAAATAACTCGCTACGGGTCTCTTGTCGAGCGAGCCTGCGATTTAATTCGCCACTTTGAACTTGATCTATATGATAACGCAATTGTACCAGTTGCCTTAGCACACCGCCACGCTTCAATCAGTCTTATTCCGGGTGGCAAGGTACTTGATCTAATCACTAAAGCCGGATTAAATCGCTGAAATAAGACGCTTGAGCGGATTGGCGAATCTACACCACACCTACATGAAACCGCGAAAACCCTCAAGCAGCCGTGAGCTACTTATACAACGAACTACAGATGGGCAACCACTTTCCGGAGTTGGTCCGGGGGTAGGGTATGAGTTCATCAAAGCTTACTTCCCGCTCATAAACGATACCATCAGAATTGCCAGTGCCTACTTCAGCTTGAAAGGATATCGATTAGGCAGACCCCATATTCAGGACCATGTAATTGTTAAAATGCTGGTTGGCAAAGGGGACGCTGATGACGCACAGGAGGCTATTTTAGATGAAGTCGTAAAAGAACTTAGGCAACTTGATAGTGATCTATGGGAAACTATTAATGAGGTCGTTGCACGGATGAATTCAAATCGTTTTTTCATTCGGGATGCACGCTCAATTTCTAACCCATTTCATTGTAAATTTTATATCGGAGATAATAAATTTCTGTGGCATGGATCAGCCAATTATTCTGAAAATGGGCTTTCTGGTAAAGCAAGATCGAATGCTGAGCAAGTGAGTTTGCTTAGTTTGCCTGAGCAAATTGCTGATTTCTCTAGATGGTTCGATACAACAGCTATTGAAGCTAAAGATATATTAACACCAGTCCGGGAATTACTGGAGCAGTGGTTAAAGCTGGCAAAGCCGTTCGATGTTTATTTAAAAGCGTTGTCGATCATGTTAGGCAACCACGATGAAGAGAATCGTCCATTTGCGCCCGTTTATTTCCAGCAGTTCATTATTCGAAATGCATTACGGCAAGCCGAAGAACATGGTGGTTCCCTAATTGTGGCAGCTACCGGGCTGGGCAAAACAATCATCGGGTCAGAAATTGCCCGTTATCTGCAAAACAACGGGATTAGCAAACGCACCATTATAATTGCTCCACCCATCGTTCATCCTAAATGGGAAGAACAGATGAGAATAAAAGATATCAATCATTTTATTTACAGTACAACCGTAGCGTTCCTGGCTTCAACAGGTAAAGCAAACCATCAAATCACCGATCTCGAAAAAGAACTAGAACGGGCTGATAACCAAACGGTAATTCTGATTGATGAAGCGCACTACTATCGCAATCAGCGCACAAACGAGCGTTTATATCAACGCGCCAGCCGGGTGTATGCTCTGTTTCTTCCGGCTGTTGCGAAAGGAGCTAAAATCTTTTTATTAACCGCTACGGCTTACGGTACGAATATTCACAACCTCAACGGCCTGCTGCATCTGCTCCCTCACAAGTCGCCTAAGACCGAGTTGTTTTCAGACATAGGCCCTTGGGAAGTAAAAAAGCCCGATGAGTTCATCAACCTGCCAGTCGTAACGATTCTGGGGTTGCCCCACGTTTTATCGCTTGCCCGGCAAATGAACCATATTGACGATAACGGGAGAACATACATTCGATACGGCTCCCGGCAAATGTACTTGCCGAAAACAATGCGCCTAAAACCAATTTTTTACCGCTTACCACTCGACCAATCGGTTCAGGCTGCTTTTAATGATAAATACTTCGCGCAGGCGGGTAAGTTCACAACCTCCTTTATTGATGAAAATACGGATGAAATTGTCACAGGCCCAGTTGACACCTTACAGAAAATCGCACTAACCAGTTGGCTTAGCTCACCTGATGCCTTGTCGGAAGTCATTACGTATAATCTGCGTACATCCGGTGCTGACGAT
>NZ_JBMDWV010000176.1:0-15649 GCF_048594605.1 Spirosoma sp. | reverse complement strand
TGCAGTTTCCCTTCTGCCCGGTCGATGACATAGGCCAGGATGTCTTTTTTGGTAACGCGGTTCTCTACCCCGGAGCCTGGTAGTCGGTCGAGTTCATCACGTGTCACGCCTTCTTCCTTAGCAATATTTAACACCAGGGGTGAATAAAAACGGTCGGCGAAAACGGGTGCATCGCCTGATAACGTAGTAGCTACAGCCGCGACGGTTTTTTCGACTGAGGCAGGCCGGGTGCTCATAGCCAGGATACTGGCTTCCAGCTCGTGCGCTGCCTGGGAAGCATCTTTTTCCGGTATAGTTGCCGACTCTGCCGTAACATTCGCTACGTCGCCAATACCTTTCGGGGTCTGATCGGCCTCTTTCGCTATGGATTCAGTCGGCTTAGGTGGCTCAACATGCGACTCATCACTGATCGCTTCTTTTGTTTCGATACGGGCAATAGGAGCGCCAATGGCCACTACGTCACCATCTTTTACCAGAATTTCTTTGAGGATACCACTGTGGAGTGCAGGCACTTCAGTATCTACTTTGTCCGTAGCTACTTCGAGTACCGATTCGTCAGCTTCAATTCGATCGCCGGGCTGCTTGAGCCACGTAATGACCGTACACTCCATTATACTTTCGCCCATTTTGGGCATGACCATGTCAATAAGAGCCATGTTTTTCGATGATAAATGATTGTTGTTAACAACAATCATTATTGGTTCAAAATCTCTTCCCTCAGCATGTTCAGCACATACATTGTGGTCAGTTGAATGTTCTGATCACGATATTTGCCGAGTTTGAGTAAGCGCGTTACGGTACGTTGGTCGGTGGCACAGGCAATCCAGATCGTGCCTACTGGTTTGTCAGCGGTACCGCCATCGGGGCCGGCAATACCGCTGGTGGCGATGCCAACATTTGTTCCGAGCGATTTCCGAACGCCTTCGGCCATTTGCCGAATGGTTTCCTCACTGACTGCCCCAAACTGATCCAGCGTTTCGGGAAGAACACCCAGCTGAGTTACTTTGACGGCGTTGCTGTAGCTTACGATGCTGCCCCAGAAATAGGCCGATGCGCCCGGTACTTTGGTGATCTGGGACGATACGTAGCCACCCGTACAACTTTCCGCAACGCTCAGCGTCAGGTTTTTCTCTTTCAATAACTTGCCAACTACGGATTCCAGTTCGTCGTCGTCGAAGCCAAACACGTTTTTCTCAATTAAAGGCATTACGTTCTGCACCTGTTCGTTGAGTTCGCGGTCGATCTGAGCCTTGTCGGAGCCAGTGGCGGTCAACCGTAATTTTACTCCACCAAAGCTGGGTAGGTAAGCCAGTTTGATATGATCGGGTAAAGCATCCTCCCAGGCTTCGATACGTTCCGCCAGAAATGATTCGCCAATACCAACCGTCCGGATCATTTTGTGCTTAATGACGGGTGTCTGGAAATGCTGGGTAAGTTTTGGCAGAATCCGGTTTGTCATAAGATGTTTCATCTCGAACGGAACACCCGGAAGCGATACGTAGACGCGCTGGTCGTGTTCAAACCACATGCCTGGCGCCGTTCCCCAATCATTCTGAATGTAAACCGCATTGGCAGGCAGATCGGCCTGAGCACGATTCAGGTCGGTCATTTCGCGACCGCGTTTTTCAAAAAAACTGGTCACTAAAGCCAAAGCCGTTTCGTTACGTACCAGACCGACACCAAAGTAAGTGCATAATGTTTTTTTCGTAATGTCATCTTTTGTCGGCCCAAGTCCACCTGTTATGATAATGACATCCGCCCGTTGATGCGCTTCATGTAAAACTTGGAGGATGGCATCGGCCTGATCGCCGACAGACGATTTACGAACAGTACGGATACCAATATTCGTTAGTTCGGTCCCAATCCACTGCGTGTTCGTATCCGTAATCTGACCGAACAAAATTTCGTCGCCGATGGTAATAACTTCAGCCCGGATGGTATTGATCATTCTTTAATAAATAATGGGTAGTGTATAATGGATAACTGCCTGCTGGACGTAATGGAAGGACGTAAAGAGATAAATATTTGTATGATTATCAGGGTGTTAAAAAATATTTTTTGCGCTACATTATACATTATGCATTCTGCGCTGTCAAAAGTACGAAAAAACGATTTAGCGCCATTGACCGTTATGAAATGGCAACCTGATTAATACGATGATGAATAAACATGCTCTTACCGCTGGTTTGCTGGCTATAACCCTTAGCACAGCCAGTTTCGCGCAGGATTCGACGCGCCGTGATTCAGTCCGTCAGAAACCTACGGGCGGTATCTTCGGTAAAATTCTGGAAGCTGTAACCCAACCTTCTGCTGGGACGTCGGGAGGTTTAAGCAACCTGGACATTGCATCCGGATTGAAAGAAGCGCTACGTATTGGCGTAAATAATGGTGCTGAACAGGCTTCCAGACTAGATGGCTACTTCAAGAACCCACTGCTCAAAATCGCTTTTCCACCCGAAGCGCAGAACGTAGCGAATAAACTTCGGCAAATCGGTTTTGGCAAGCAGGTCGATCAGTTTGAACTGTCGCTTAACCGCGCGGCTGAAGATGCTGCCAAGAAAGCAGCGCCTGTGTTTGTCAAAGCCATTACGTCGATGAGTATTCAGGATGCCGTTGGTATACTACGTGGTACCGATGATGCAGCTACGCAATATCTGCGCAGGACTTCAGGCCAGCAGTTAGTAACGGAGTTTACACCGATTATTGACAATGCACTGGCGAAAAACAATGCTACTAAGTACTATAGTAGCTTGGTCACTACGTATAATAAGTTGCCATTCGTGCAAAAAGTAAACCCGAACCTGACGGAATATGCGACGAATAAGGCTGTAGACGGTTTGTTTATTCTGGTAGCCCAGGAAGAGAAAAAAATTCGGGAGAACCCCGCTGCCCGAGTCACCGATTTACTCAAGCGAGTATTTAGCAAACAGTAATACGGAGTAACAGCATCAGCATCCGGAAACTTTGCTTTAGGTAAAGCAAAGTTTCCGGATGCTGATGCTGTTACGTTAAAGGCTAAACGTGCGGCCTTTCTAAGCTCATTGTTTATGTATTAATAATTTAAGTATATTCATATATAAATTACTTTATTGAGTAGCTGATTTTAATGTATATTTGCGCAGATAGCTTAGAATGTATTCAAAGGCCTAAATTTGAATACTTATAGGTCAATAAATTGGATTTTTTTACATAAAAATTAGTAGAAATTTTTTTAGTGATTTCGTACATAAAAAAGGTGATTTCAGACACTCACTGCTAAAGAGCCTGGTACAAAAGTTGCTAAATATGGTCTTTTGCAGGAAAAGCTTTAAGGTAGTTTAGCAACATTTTGGGAGCGACTTGAGTCCGCGCTTGAACAAACGTAGAAATCGCTAATAATTTCTAAAGGTATAGCAGGTGATACAGGATGTCCAGAGTATTCGGTTTCTTATGAAAAATAAAGCCATTCGCTACGATGATGAATTCAAGGCAAGGGCCCTAGACAAATTACGCAATGGGGTGAGTGTCTACAAACTGTCTCAGCAACTCAGGATTTCACCGCTCACGCTCAAACGCTGGCAGCAGGCACAGGCAGCTACATTTGCTGTACCAATAGAGTTGAACAGGACAGCCGACAAGCCAGAGATTGAGGCATTGCATCGCCAGATTCTTCGGCTGGAAGAAGAAAAGCGAGTATTAAAAGTAGCCTTGAATGTACTACTGAAGGGTCAATAAGAGGCTTTCAGAATCTGGTGCTCAGTTTATTGCAGATTGCTGTTTTAGCTGGCTGAATTAAGGTATTCAAGTTTATTGTTCCAGACCAGGGCAATCTGTGTGGCACGTTGACGGACCTGTTCTGCTGTCTCGCCCGTGAAGTTCTCCATAATTGTTAATGAAAATAATTGCAGCCAACGCTCAAAATGTTCGGTGGTGAGTGTATGTTTTTGATTGACTATTAAATGCGGGCGGAAAGGGTGCCCATCGTAAGCGTTGTTGCCCAGGATTATGGATTCCCAGAACGCATACATTTTGGGTAAGTGCTGCGACCAGTCAACCTGCGCTACGTCGGAAAAAACCGGTCCGATAAGCGGATCGGCCTGAACTTTTTCATAAAACGAATCCACCATCAGTCGGACAGCTTCCGGCGAATCCAGTGTTCTTTTCTGCATAACTTACTTGCTTCTCAAGGAATTTTCCACGAACGTTTGTCAGGAAAAGGTTTTTTCGTAGTCGTCTGCTTTAAAGCCTAACGCAACAATCTGTCCATTTGATTCAATCAGTGGGCGCCGAATAACCGACGGTTTGTCAATCATCAGGGCAATCGCACCTTTCGCGTCGGTTGGCTTTTCAGAATCGGGCAGTTTCTTCCAGGTTTGACCAGAACGATTGACCAGTTCTTCCCAGGTTTTTTGCGTAAGCCAGTGTTCGATTGTTTGGCGGTCTATTCCCTGTTTTTTGTAGTCGTAAAATGTATAATCAATACGGTGTTCGGCTAGCCACATTCGGGCTTTTTTCACAGTATCGCAGTTTGGAATGGCATATAAGGTAAACATCTTTTTCGCTTGTTGTTGCGCGAAAGTACCCAATTTTCGGTATACTGAATTCTGGCGCGTTGTCTCAGCCAACTGACATAAAAAGATTTACAGGACGGAAAACACCAGTGAGTATTCCAGTTTAACGTATCGACGCCCGCATCAGTAGGAAAATGACCTTTCATGTCGTACATGAGCGCTGAATTTTTGCTTAGTCTGCTTTAATTTATCCAATTATGTATTGCGTATATTATAGTTTATCTTTGGGCTATACGCTGAAACGTATTCAACTTTCATGAACTTCTCAACCCCCCGGTTATTTACCTGCTTTGGAGGTACGTGTAAAAATTTAGCCGGGAAGATTTCTTTCTGCCTGTTAGCGATTTCAGGGCTACTACTATCAGGCTGTCAAACAGCCACTGAGAAAACCTTTCGGATCGGGTTTTCTCAGCGTACTCAGGCTGATAACTGGCGCAAATCCATGCTGGCGAGCATGAATCAGGAACTGTCTTTTAATCCCGACGTCGAGTTCATTGTGAAAGATGCCGAAGGGAATAGTGATAAACAGGTGAAACAGATTCAGGAGCTGATTAACCAGCAGATTGACTTGTTGATTGTTTCGCCTAATGCAGCCCAACCAATTACGCCCGTCGTTGAAAAAGCGTACCAACTCGGGATTCCTGTAATCGTGGTGGATCGTCGGACGGCTTCTGATCAGTATACCGCTTACGTTGGCGCCGATAATGTTGAAGTAGGACGTACGGCAGGTATGTACGCCAATTCGCTGTTGAAAGGATCGGGGAAGGCAATTGAGATTGGGGAGTCACCAGGCTCGTCGGCGGATATTGATCGGCATCGGGGATTTAGCGGGATACTCAAAGCACACCCCGCTTTGCGGTTAGTGAAAAAATTAGACGGTGACTGGGACAAGCAATCGTTTGCCAGTGAATTGACCCAGCTCATTAAGACGAATCCTGAAGTACGGCTCATTTTTGCCCAAAACGACCGTACCGCGCTGAAAGCCTACAATGTATGCCAGCGACTAGGACTTGAAAAACGAATAAAAATTATTGGTGTCGACGGATTGTCGGGTACTAATGAAGGTATTGATCTGGTCGATCGGGGTATCCTGGAGGCAACGGTACTTTATCCGACGGGAGGCAAGGAGGCCATTCGAACCGCCATTGCCATTCTGAAAAAACAGCCCTTCCGGCGCGAAAATCGACTGCCCATTACGTTGATCGATTCGTCGAATGTGCGAATCATGAAGTTTCAGAACCAGAAACTCATTGAGCAACAGACCGATATCGAAAAGCAGCACCAGAATATTGAAAACCTGACCCGAACGTACACCTCCCAAAAAAACACGCTGTATTTAACCCTGGCCAGTTTAATTGTAGCGCTGTTGTTGGGCGGCTGGGCACTGTATCTGTTCCGGACGAAGCAGGCCGCTTACCTGACGCTGGCGGAACAGAACGAGATACTTGAAAAACAAAACGAAGAAATCCGGGACCAGAAAAATCAGATTGAAGTTGTTTCGCAACAAGCGCGTCTGGCAACAGAGGAAAAACTTCGGTTCTATTCCTACATCTCCCACGAGTTCAACACGCCACTTAGTCTGATCCTGATTCCTACAGAAGATTTGATGACGAAAAAGAGCGTCAATACGTATGAGTTGAAGAGTGGTTTGTCGCTGATACAGAAAAATGCGCATCGCCTGCTACGTCTGGTGGACCAGATGCTGGATCTTCGCAAGACCGATTCCGGAAAGCAGCAGTTGCATGCCACAGAGCAGGACCTGATTTCATTCGTTCGGGATATTATCACTGATTTTGGACGGAAGGCCGAAAAGCAACGTATTGACCTGCAATTAATAACGTCATTACCCCAATTGCCAGTCTGGTTCGACGCTGAAAAGCTGGATAAAGTCCTATTCAATCTGTTATCTAATGCCTTCAAATACACGCCCAGAGGGGGGCTGATTCACGTTCGAATCGATACCATTGGTGAACAGGTACGTATTCAGGTGATTGACAACGGCGAGGGTATGACAACCGACGAAAAAGAACACGCTTTTGACTTGTTTTACAGTGGTACGAAACCTTACAATCTGGCAAAAGGCATTGGGTTAGCCATGTCGATGGAGTTTATTCAGTTGCATCGGGGCGACATTGGCGTGGTTTCCGAAAAAGGACATGGAACAACCTTTCTGATAACCTTACCACTGGGTAGCGACCATCTGGATGCGTCGGAGCGGGCGAGTACAGCCAGCCGATACCGTCCGTTTATCGAAACCGAGCTAGACGAAGAACCCGAACCATCGCCGTTGCTGCCTTTCCGACATGCGGGCACGTTGCTCGTTATTGAAGACAACGACGATCTACGCGTGTTCCTGACCAACCGTCTCGGCTCCGAGTTCAACGTGATTGCTGCAACCAGTGCCGAAGAAGGGTGGCAGCGCGTTCTGGAAACGATTCCTGATCTGATTCTTAGTGACGTAATGCTGCCAGGTATGGACGGAATGAAATTAACGGAACGTATTAAGATGGACTGGCGGACATCGCACATCCCTGTGATTCTGCTAACTGCCAAAAGCCAGATGGAGCAACGTATTGAAGGAACTCGCGCGGGGGCTGACGTCTACATTACCAAACCGTTTAACACAACCTATCTGCTGGAAACGCTACGTACTACGCTGAACAATCGCCGGAAACAACAACAGCGTTTTGCCTCCGATACGTTACCTCAACTGGAGAACAAACAGGAACGGAAATTTTTAAATGAACTCACCGCACTCATTGAGAAACACATCAGCGATTCGTCGTTCGGCGTAGAGAAACTGAGCCGGGAGATGGGTCTTTCGCGTGTGCAGCTCTATCGCAAAGTTCAGGCGCTGTTGGATATGAACGTAATGGATTACCTGACTGAAGTTCGATTGAAGAAGGCAAAACAGTTGCTGCGTGATAAAAACAAAAACGTTGCTGAAATCGCTGAGGAAACGGGTTTCAGTTCACCAACATATTTCACTACGTTCTTTAAACAACACACCGGCAAGACCCCCTCAGAGTATCGTCGGTCGCAAGTGAATGTATAAAAGGATTTGTGCAAGAGTAGGTATTTTTTGATGGCTTTATTTGACTGATTCGCCTGAATCAAAATCAGAGATTTCTGTAACAAAAGTGAAGGTCTACTTGTATAATTTCTCCGTAAGTTACTGTTGGTGAGGTAGTTGATATTTGAACTATTATTTAATTTATTTGAACAAATTCCAGAGTCTCTCCTCCGACAGTGTCTGCTAAGTTTGCCCAGTGAGCCGCCAGTGAATCCGGTTCACATAAGCAAACATGAGTCAGAAACAGCGTATTTTCTTCTGGTCTATTACAGCCGCGCTGGGCGGCTTTCTCTTCGGTTTTGATACGGCCGTTATCTCCGGAGTTGAGCAGTCGCTCCAGGTGTTGTGGCGCCTGAGCGTATGGGAACACGGACTAACGGTATCCATCGCCCTCATCGGTACGGTAATTGGCTCCATGGTCGGTGGTATTCCCGCCGAAAAGCTGGGACGTAAGCGGACCTTATTCTGGATCGCTGTTCTTTATCTGTTAGCTTCTCTGGGTACCGCCTTAGCGCCCAACTGGACAATCTTTCTAGTTTTTCGATTTTTCGGTGGGCTAGGCGTAGGTGCTTCGTCGGTGGCGGCTCCCATGTATATCACCGAAATTTCACCGCCTAAGTCTCGGGGCCGATTGGTCGGTCTGTTTCAGTTCAACGTAGTGTTGGGTATTCTGGTCGCTTATCTATCCAATTTTCTGCTGGCCGATGCTGGTGCTGAACCCTGGCGCTGGATGCTGGGCGTACAGGCGTTTCCTTCGCTTATTTTCCTGATTGCCGTTCTGAACATTCCCGAAAGTCCGCGTTGGTTACTACTCAGAAAAGGAAAAACGACCGAAGCGCGCGACGTACTGAATATGATTGATCCAGATTCGGCCGAACAAACCTTTTTAGCCATTCAGCAGAGTCACGCGCAAACGGCAGCGTCTTCCCGACTGTTCTCGCGGGAATACAGTACGCCTATCATGCTGGCCGTATTGTTTGCCGTTTTCAATCAGGTATCGGGTATTAACGCCATTATTTATTACGCTCCCCGCATTTTTGAAATGACAGGTTTGGGCAAAAGCTCGTCCCTGCTATCATCGGCAGGTATAGGCTTGATCAACCTTATTTTCACGATGATTTCTATGAATCTGATCGATCGCTACGGTCGGCGGACACTCATGAAAATCGGGTCGGTGGGGCTGATCATTACGCTGGGATTAGTGGCGCGTGCCTTTTATGTAGAAGAGTTCAGTGGCATGACCGTACCGCTTCTGCTGTTCGTCTACATTGCTTTCTTTGGATTCTCGCAGGGGGCTGTCATCTGGGTATTCATCTCCGAAATTTTTCCGAACGAAGTGCGGGCCAGCGGTCAGGCACTGGGCAGCTTTACGCACTGGCTAATGGCAGCCATTATTACGTTCACGTTCCCGTATCTGGCCGAGCGGTTTGGGGGCGGTAATACGTTCCTCTTCTTCACCGTCATGATGGTTCTGCAACTACTATTTGTTCTCCGGCTCATGCCCGAAACCAAAGGGTCCAGCCTGGAAAAAATCGAACGCACCGTTTTTGCACACTGAGAAATCTTCTGTTGATGCGATCGGCATGACCATTTTCGGCGGCTGCAGACAGGAAACTTCGAGACAACGTAACGCACTGATAACAAGGTTATCACCGGATCTGCGCCTGTCCGGTTCGGCAAGCCGGAGGACTGACAAGTACTCAATCTCCTTTTTATAAATAACCACTTATCCTATATGATGCAGTTAAAAAATTACCTGTTTACGCTGGTCAGCCTGTTGCTCACGGCAACGCTGGCGCTGGCTCAGCAACGTACCATTACGGGGGGCGTCTTCGATGCCAAGAATAAGGAGCCACTTCCGGGAGCCAGTATTATCGTTCCCGGAACAACGACGGGTACGGTTGCCGATGCGACGGGCAAGTTCAGCATTACGGTACCACAGAATGCTACGGTCGTTACGGTATCCTTTATTGGCTACGCTACGCAGGAAGTATCGGTTGCCAACACCAACAACGTTACAGTTTTACTGAGCGAAGGTGGCCAGCTGGCTGAAGTTGTTGTGTTGGGCTATACTACCGCCCGCAAGCAGGATCTGACAGGGGCTGTGGCCGTTGTAGAAGTAGCTGCTACGAAAAATACCAGTTCGGGCAATCCCATGCAGGCGTTGCAGGGGCGGGTGCCCGGTTTGTACGTCGAGAAGTCCGGAACCCCCTCTGGTGCAGCCAGTCGGATTCTAATTCGTGGGGCTAATACGTTAGGTAACAACGATCCGCTCTATATTATCGACGGTACACCGACCAAGCGGAGCGACGTTTTTCAAAGCCTCAACCCGACAGCAATTCAGTCGATTCAGGTATTGAAAGATGCTTCGTCGGCGTCTATCTATGGATCGCGGGCGTCGAATGGAGTAATTATTGTAACGACGAAGAATGGAGCGAATACGGACGGCAAACTGAATGTCCAGTTCAACACCAGCATTACCGCTCAATCTGAAAAACCGGAACGATTCAAGATGCTGAATGCCGTTGATCGGGGGCGGGCGCTCTGGCGGGCATCGGTCAATGACGGCGTTGATCCGGCTTCGGCCTACGGCGAAATTTATTCGTTCGACTGGAATAAAAATTTCAGTAATCCGGTGCTCAACAACGTAGCGGTGCAGCCGTACGTTGGGGGCGATCAGAACGTACCGGCGGGCGACACCGACTGGCAGAAGGAGCTTTATAAAACGGGCTACGTAACCAACAACGACCTCACCATTTCGGGCGGTACCAAAGCCTCGTCGTTATTGATCAACCTGAGTTACCTGAATAACTCCGGTATGGTGCAATACACTGATTACCGACGGCTTACGGGGCGTGTCAATGCAGCAACCAGTCTTTTCGACGGTCGTTTTAAATTCGGCGTTAACGTGCAGATGACAACCTCGCGTGAAACCCCCGTAACGAATGACCTCGGTGGTGCGCCAACACCAGGGCTGGCCGTTACGTTAGCGCCAACCATTCCTCTTTATACCAAAACCGGCGACTTCGCCGGGCCAATTGGTTCGGGGTATTCGGATCGGAACAACCCGGTTTTCATGCAGTATATCAACCGCTGGGACAAGATTAACCGAAACTTTGTATTTGGAAATGTCTTCACCGAAATCGAACCGATCCGGGGCCTGATTTTTCGCTCGTCGCTGGGGATGGACAACGCAGGATTTTCCAACAAAAACATTGAGCAGTCGTTCAAAAACGGCTTCATCGCCCGAACGTTGAACAGCCTCACGCTTAATACGAATAAGTTTCTGAGCCTCACCTGGACCAATACGTTACGGTATAATTTTGATGTAGGTGCCCATCGATTCAACGTACTGGCCGGGATAGAAGCCATTCGGGATAATCTGGACGACGTAAACTCATACCGTGAAAACTTTGCTGTGCAGACTGAAGATTTCTTCGTGCTGAGTGCCGCTTCAGGCAATGCCAGCAGCACCGGTACGTCGACGGGAAGCCGGTTGCTGTCGCAGTTTGCCCGCGTCGATTATGGGTTTGGCGATCGTTATCTGGCAGCTTTGACATTACGTCGGGATGGGTCTTCGCGATTCGGCGAGGACAATCGCTATGGATTTTTTCCGGCGGCTTCCGTGGGCTGGCGCATCGATAAAGAAGCATTCATGCAGAACGTAAAGGTCATTTCAAATCTTAAGCTGCGGGCTGGTGTCGGTCGGATTGGTAATCAGGATATTGGCGATCTGGCCCGTTTCGGTTTGTTTGAGCCGCGCTACGGTACGCTGGCCTCGCAGGTGCCTAACGGGCACAACAGTTTTTTCGATCAGTACTGGAATGTCGGTACGGCGTATGACCTGAACGGCTCAAACAGTGGTACGTTGCCGTCGGGTTTTGTGCAGACGCAGGGTGAAAATACGGCGCTCAGATGGGAAACGACCGACGAAGTGAACGTAGGGCTGGATTTTGGCTTCCTGAATGGCAGTATTGTTGGTTCGTTTGATGTATTCAGCCGCGAAACCAAAGATATTCTCATCAAGCCGCCGGTGGCCGCTGCGGTGGGCGAAGGGCAACTGAAATTTGTGAATGGCGCTACTAAAACCAACAAAGGTTTCGAATTGCTGCTCACGTATTACGGCAAACCGAAAGGCGATTTTACCTACAACGTATCGGCTAACTTCGCCCGCTTCCGGGATAAAATCACCGTACTGCCCGAAGAAGTCCGTTCCGCTTTTGCCGGAAACGCCGTAACGACCATCCTGGGCCACTCGCAGTTCGATCTGTTTGGTTATCGGACCGATGGTATTTTCCAGAATCAGGAAGAGGTGAAAAACCATGCTGCTCAGGTGGGAGCTGCGCCGGGACGTATTCGCTACCGGGATCTGAACGCCGATGGGAAGATCGATGCACTGGATCAGGAATTTTTCGGAACAACGCTACCCGGTCTTGAGTATGGCGCTCGCGTTGAGCTAGGCTACAAAAACTTCGATTTCTCCATCTTCGGCTCGGGTGTGGCCAGTCGGACAGGCTTTGATCCGTATACGTTCTATAACAATTTTATTCGCGGTCGCGACAACATAGGACCGGGTGTATTTGATGCCTGGACTCCTCAGAATACGTCTTCGCGCATTCCGGCGCTTACGCTGGCCGATGGCAATAACGAAACGCGTTCGTCCGATTATTTCAACGTGAATACGTCTTATTTCAAGATACGTAACGTTCAGTTGGGCTACACGTTCCAGCGCGATCTTATTGGCAAAATCGGGTTGGCGAGTCTTCGTCTGTTTGCCATGGCCGAGAACGTCATCTGGTTTAAGAGCAAAAGTTTCCTGGGCCCCGATCCTGAACGAACCGATGTTAACACGGTTCCTGTACCCCGTGCCATTACGTTCGGTTTAAACGTCTCCTTCTAATTAATCAAGACCTTACGATCATGAAAAATAAAATTCTGGTTTCATTGCTGCTGATTGCGGGCGGAGGGATGCTTTCATCCTGCAAGGAGTTTCTGGATTATCAACCGCAGGGAACGCTTTCGTCGGATAATGTAAAAAGTGCCGACAATGCCGATGCGTTAGTAACGGCGGCCTACGCTTCGCTGGGCAATGGCGAAATGATTGGACCGATTGCCAGTATGTGGGTGTACGGAAGCGTTCGCTCCGACGATGCGTATAAAGGCGGGGGAGGAGTGGCTGATCTGGAGGACATTAACTTCTATGAGCAGCACAATCTGACGCAGCCGCAGCAGGGGGGCGGGTTTTATCATCCCTACACCTGGGAGAATTATTACAAAGCTATCTCGCGGGCCAACGTAGCGTTACGTTCGATTAATGAGCTGGCTGAAACTACTTTTCCGTTGAAGAAGACGCGTCAGGCTGAGCTACGATTTCTGCGGGGACATGCGCATTTTATGCTGAAAATGCTTTTCAAATTCATTCCTTACATTGATGAAACCCTGACGAATGATCAGATTCTGACGAAGTCGAACCGGGAGTTGGCCAACGATAAGCTTTGGGATAAGATTGCTGAGGATTTTCAGTATGCGGTCGATAACCTGCCCGTTACGCAAACGCAGGTGGGCCGCGCCAGTAAACTGTCGGCAGCTGCGTATCTGGCAAAACTTCGGTTGTATCAGGCTTACGAGCAGGATGATAACAATAAAGTTACGAACATTAATAAAGACAAGCTTCAGCAGGTTGTTACGTTGACCCAGATGGTGATTAGCTCGGGAAAATACAGTTTGCAGCCTGATTTTGCCGAAAATTTCCTGCCTGAATACGATAATGGTGTGGAATCGGTCTTCGCGGTTCAGTATTCGATCAACGACGGTACTACGTTGGGCCGACTCAATTTTGAAGATGGGTTGAATTATCCGCACGGTGCTCCGCAGTACGGTTGCTGCGGATTCCACCAGCCAACCCAGAACTTAGCCAACGCATTCGGAACGGATGCGAACGGATTTCCCAAATTCGATACGTTCAATGACGGTATTATTGATTTCAAAACGGCGACGGTCGATCCTCGGGTTGATCATACGATCGGAATTGACGGACACCCTTATAAGTACAATGCTGCTTCACCATTCAGTAATAGCTGGGTTCGCGATCCGGGCGTATATGGATTCTTCCAGACGATGAAATCGCAGCAGTTAGCGACCAGTTCGTCTTACAAAAAACAAGGTCCGTTTATGGGCGTTTCGAAAAATATCGACATCATCCGGTACGCCGATGTGCTGCTTTTTCAGGCTGAAGCGTATATCGAACTGGGTCAGCAGGCATTGGCACTGCCGCTTATTAACCAGATTCGCGACCGGGCGGCCAAGAGTACGGGGCGTCTGAAAAAAGCGGATGGCACTGATCCTTCGAAATACCTGATTAAACCGTATAGCGCAGCTAACTGGACGCAGGCTTATGCCCGCAAAGCCTTACAATGGGAAAGACGGCTGGAGTTTGCCACCGAAAGTCCGCGCTTCTTCGATCTGGTTCGCTGGGGCATTGCCGCCGAAACGTTGAATGCGTATCTGGAGAAGGAAAAAACCAGGCGTTCGTATCTGAGCGGTGCCAAATTTACGGCCGGACGCGATGAGTATTTACCCATTCCCCAGCGTGAAATTAATTTAACAAAAGGGCTTTATAAGCAAAATGTTGGTTTTTAGGGTAATGAACACAGAGCCACAAAGAGCACAGAGGTTTTTAATTTCCGTTCTCGGTGCTCTTTGTGGCTCTGTGTTCATTACCTTAAAGTAGGAGAGAGTGGCTATTTTGGCAACTACTCCCGGCTTTATCTTTTTATGACTTCCGCTACGTATTATGAAAAAGTTACTCTTGTCGATTTCTCTGCTGACTGCTACCGTCCTTTATTCATTGGGACAAAGCAATCAGGCTGCTATAAAGTCGGAACAGTACCGACCACAATTTCATTTTTCGCCCAAAGCCAACTGGATCAATGACCCGAACGGGATGGTCTATTACAAAGGGACGTATCATTTGTTCTGTCAGTATTATCCGGAGAGTTCCATTTGGGGACCCATGCATTGGATGCATGCAACCAGCAAAGATATGGTGCACTGGCAGGAGCAACCCATCGCGCTTTACCCGGACAGCCTGGGGTATATTTTTTCGGGCAGCGCCGTGGTCGATGTGAACAATACGTCGGGATTTGGTAAGAACGGACAAGTGCCGCTGGTGGCTATTTTTACCCATCATAATCCTAAGCTGGAGAAACAGAATCCCGAAAAGACACAATACCAGAGTCTGGCTTATAGCCTCGACGAAGGAAAAACCTGGACTAAATATGCCGAAAATCCGGTGCTTCCAAATCCGGGTATCACCGACTTTCGGGACCCCAAAGTGCGGTGGTACGAGCCGCAGAAAAAATGGGTGATGACGCTGGCTACAAAAGACCGTGTTACGTTCTATTCGTCGCCGGACCTGAAAAAATGGGCAAAAGAAAGTGAATTCGGGAGCGATGCGGGGGCGCATGGGGGCGTTTGGGAATGTCCGGATTTGTTTCCACTGAAGCACAATGGTAAAGACGTATGGGTGCTGATAGTAAATATCAATCCCGGCGGCCCTAACAAGGGATCAGCTGCCCAATACTTTCTGGGTGATTTTGATGGGAAAGATTTCAACGCGTATTCCAGACAAACCAAATGGATGGATTTTGGAACGGACAATTATGCGGGTGTTACATTCTCCAATACCGGAAATAGAACCATCCTGATGGGCTGGATGAACAACTGGCAATACGCGAACAAAGTCCCAACCATGAACTGGCGCGGTGCGACAACCATACCTCGTGAGCTCGGCCTGAAGGAAGTAAATAAAGACTTGATTCTGACATCGACGCCTATTAAAGAACTTGACGAACTGGATGGCAAAACGACCTCATTTGCGAATGTTGACGTAAAAGGCAGCGCTGATCTGACAGCCAAAACCGGAGGAAAGTATGATACGTTTAAGTTGACACTAACGGCACCTGCTGGCAACGATTTAGCCCTTGTGCTGTCGAATGATCAGGGCAACGAACTCGTGATTGGTTAC
>NZ_JBMDWV010000175.1:0-29271 GCF_048594605.1 Spirosoma sp. | reverse complement strand
GCACTATGATGCCTTTAAAATCATCTTTTCGCCCCTGGTAAGTGCGAATCAGTCGGCTCACTGGCTGGAGAATAACGGATTCACGGAAGCACATGCGCATGTGAATTTCCCTTTTCCCAGCGAGTCGGATGCGGGTTTGTCAGCGCAGGCAGTCAATGTGCGAAAAGGCAATATTGTGTTTACAGAACTGAATCATGCTTTTATTAACCCGGAGGCTGATAAATACGGGGAACAGGTCCGGGCTGCCATCACCAACCTGGATACGTGGCTGGCGGATGGAAAACCCGCGAAACGGGGCTACAACAATACATTTGCCTGTTTCCACGAATACATGAATTGGGGGTTGGTGAGCCTGCGTTACGTCGATTTTGCCCCGAAACAGGAGCAGGCGCTCATGCAGAAGCGGGTTGAGGAGCGGATGGTCAATTACCGGGGTTTTAAAAAGTTTGCCGAATTCAATCAATTTTTGGTTTCTCTTTATCAGAACCGGCCGTCAGGGGCAATCGTCGCCGATTTATACCCGAAAATTATTAGTTGGTTTGCAGACAATAAACAACAGAACTGAACGAATTATGTCTGATATTCAGGATCAAATACACGACCAGCTAAGCCGCCGGAATTTTCTGGGACAGGCTAGTGCTGGCCTGGGCACCATTGCGCTGGCATCATTGCTGAACCCAGGTAATCTATTGGGGGGCGTTATTGGAGGGCAGGATAAATCACTGGGCAAGCCGCACTTTACGCCGAAAGTGAAGCGGATAATTTATCTGTTTCAGAGTGGGGCGCCTTCGCAACTGGAGCTATTCGATTACAAACCGAAACTCGAAGCGATGTGGGGGCAGGATTTACCCGCATCGGTACGTAACGGTCAGCGCCTGACGGGCATGAGCGCGGGCCAGAGTCATTTTCCATTGGCGGCTTCGAAATACAAATTTGCCCAATACGGTCCTGGCCGAATGTGGATCAGCGAATTGTTGCCCCACACAGCCGGTATTGCCAATGACCTGACTTTTGTCCGTTCGCTGCATACCGAAGCCATTAACCACGATCCGGCCGTTACGTTCTTTCAGACGGGTAGCCAGCAAGCCGGACGGCCATCATTTGGCTCCTGGATAAGTTACGGATTAGGGTCTGACAATCAGAATCTTCCATCTTTCGTCGTGCTGTTGTCGAAAGGCCGCGATGGCGATCAGCCGCTCTATGCCAAACTCTGGAGCAACGGTTTCCTGCCATCGGTGCATCAGGGCGTCGTATTCCGGTCGGGGCCCGATCCGGTGTATTATCTGAACAATCCGCCGGGCGTCGACAAAACCAGCCGACGCCGGATGCTCGATTACCTGGGCAAGCTCCATCAGGAACAATTCAAGCACGTACTTGACCCCGAAATCAACAACCGGATGGCGCAGTACGAAATGGCGTATCGAATGCAAACGTCGGTTCCGGAAACGCTCGATATTTCGAAAGAGCCTGATTATATTTTCGATATGTACGGCCCGGAAAGTCGTAAACCCGGCACGTTCGCAGCGAACTGTTTACTGGCACGCAAACTGGTCGAAAAAGACGTAAAATTTGTCCAGTTGTATCATCAGGGCTGGGATCAGCACGGAAACTTGCCAAATGATATTAAGATTCAGACGAAGAGCGTGGATCAGCCTTCGGCGGCACTGATTCGGGATCTGAAACAGCGCGGCCTGCTCGACGATACGTTGGTCATCTGGGGTGGAGAATTTGGTCGGGGAGCGTATTCGCAGGGCAAACTCACCCGCGATAATTACGGACGCGATCACCATCCACGGGCGTTTACGGTCTGGATGGCGGGTGCGGGTGTCAAAAAAGGAATGGTGTACGGCGAAACGGACGAGTTCGGCTATAACGTAGTGAAAGAGCCGGTTCACGTTCACGACTTCCAGGCAACCATTCTGCATTTATTAGGCATCGATCATGAAAAACTAACCTTCAAAAGTCAGGGCCGACGCTACCGTCTGACCGATGTTCATGGCAAGGTTGTGAAGCCCTTATTGGCTTAAACAGAAAAACGTAGTAGCGTAAGTAGTAAGCATGACTAAGGTTTTGTTGCAAACTATTTGATCGGGTGCGGGTTACTGTTGAAAAACAACCAACTAAAAATTATGGATAAGAAACTAACCACTACACTGGGAATAGCATTAGGAGCCTCCTTACTGGCTGGTGCAGGTTTTGGTATCTACAAATACTTCAGTAAAAAATCGAACAAAAAAGCCGGAAATGCATCTGCAAATGCTGGCACTGCTGCACGTAAAGCTTTCGTTGAAAGTTTTATAGGAAATGGACTTATCAAAAGTAATAGTCTCTACGGTGGAGTCGAGAATGGACTTGTCGGTGGCGGCTTATATAAAGAACAGGCTGCCTAACCAGCTTCTCAGATGGGTGGTAACGTAGCACTCACAAGCAAAAAAACGTCCTTCAACACATAGGTGAAGGACGTTTTTTTGCTTTACCCGGATCGGTTATCGAATGATGACTTTTAACGGGTTTTGATACGTACCGTCCGCATTTTGAATACGCAGATAATACAGACCCGGTGTTAGTTGCCCCGGTGTATTGATCGAAAATCCATTAGAATTCTGTTCTTTCTTCACATTGACGGGAATCTCCGCGCCAAACGTATTGTACAGCTTAATAGTAGCGGCTTCCAGGTTTTTTGCCGATAGTGTGAAACTTCCTGGATTAGGATTTGGATAGATAAGTGGTTCCGTATCCGTCACGTTGGCACCGGCCCGAACCGCAATAATTTTCGATAGCGTCGATGTACCGTCCGTATCCTTCTGTTTTAGCTGATAGTAATACAGTTGACCCTCCTGTACATGTTTATCCACGAATTCATAGACCGACTGAGCGCTGGTTGTAACCTGGCCTGCTACGTAGCCAACTTTCTCGAAATTCTGGGGCGTACTGCCTTTCAGAACGTCGAAACCCTGATTCTGCTTTTCCCAGGCTGTAACCCAGTTTAGCGCAATTCCCTGCTCTTTCGCCTGCCCGGTAAATGAAACCAGATTAACCGGAAGGGGGCCGTAAAACTGGAACCGGGCACCGATCGGAAAATGGTCGGATGTGGTGGTGCTGCTGCCAACAATCGGACTAAACTTTTTGACTGAGTTAACAATGTAACTGATGCCGCTGGTTGGCGTTGAACCGTCCGTCAGAATCTCGTTCGACACGGTCAGGTGATCAATGATATCCGGATACGAAGCGGTGCTGGATATTTTGCAGTCGCTCAATTGCTTGGTAATTACTTTATAATCCGGCGAGTTGACAAAGTTGCTGAAAGGCGAAACGAACGTGGCACTGGTAACGGGATCGATGTAAATAGATTGATCCGCATCATCGTTGTAATCGCCCATAATCATTACGTTATCATTCGGATAAGTCGTATCTAGATAACTTTTCAGGGAAGCGAAATCTGCCGTGCGTCGGTTGTAAGAGGATTCGTCGGCTAGTGCTTTAGCATGAAGTCCTACCAGTTTGAGATTCTTCGTGATGCCTCCTATCGTAACGTCGGCATTCATCAGGACAGGAAACCGGTTCGATGCCCAAGCGTTGGTACTCAAAGAAGCTGGAATGGCCAGAATCTGGCTCGCCGTTACGTTCGTGACCAGGGCCGTGTTGTACACAAAACAGACGCGCTGTGCATACGTTGACGGATCGCCGGGTACTTCCGGAATATCCCACCAGTGCGAATAATAAATCGGTGGGTTACGCGACGGGTCTTCACCGCAGGCTCTGGCGTATGTCTTGCCCGTGCCAGTATTCAGCGTAGCGATAATTCCATCCAGTGCCGACAGGTCCGTAACTTCTTCCAGACAGTAAATGTCCTGATTCATGTTTATCAGTTGCTGCGCTACGTTGGCCTGCTGCTGGGCTTCATTGGTTGGGCCATAGCCTGTTCGACCAAGCCACTCTACGTTCCACCAGGCTACGTCCAGCGTATTATCGAGCGAAATGGCCGTACCCCCCGTTCCGACTTCGGGGCAGGACGCCGTACTGGGTGCCGACCCCGGAATATCTTCCGTAGAGCGGGGTAGCAACTGACAGGTATTGTTAAATAAACTGACGACACCCGTAATATTCACCGGTAAAGCTGGCCGACTGGCTCCGACCAGATTCGTGCCGTTCTGAATACGCACGACTACGTTGCCTGTTCCATCGCTGACGGTGTAGTTGGTATTCCCGGCAAACGTACCGGTACCTGAAATCGTCGTTACGTTCGATAACGTGACCAGCTTGCCAACGTTGTTGCAAAGTGTAGCAGGCGTAACGGCCACGGGCGTAGCGGGATTGTTGGGCGTAGCTGTTTTTACGAAACAGGCCGTAAAATCCTTCAATTCGCGATCTGTATTGTACGTAGTCAGAGCACCCGTAACCTGAATTTCGTCGCCAATTTCAAACTCCGGAAGATCGATCGTTGTGCCAGTACCGGTATACAGCAAAATCCCCCCGGTAGCGTCCTGAATGTAAATGTTTGTACCCAGAATCGACGTAACAACGCCAGTCGCTGTAAACGTAACGCCGTCGGCTGCTGTCCGAATGGCACTGATGAGGGTTGACGTTCCGCAAGGTCCTATCGGACCCGCCGGATACACCGTTCCGTTTAGCGAAACTGTTTTCGATTGAGCTACTTCGGGACTGCTGATGGTTACTGTGCCGGAATAAGAACCCGTAGCCAAACCGGCAATTAATCGTGTGTAAACAGTCTGGCTGAGTGAGCCGTCGCCAGCGGGCGTAAGCGAAAGTGGATCGGTTGTAAACGTAGTGCCATCTGTCGAGACGGCGAAATTGGCTGGAGACGTAATGGTTACTGGTGTTGTTGGTGTAAGGTTCCGGGCCGTAACGGTAAAGGCGCTGGGCGAAGAAGGACCCGATCCTTCGGTGTAAGCCATACCTGCTAAGGCTGTCGGTAGGACGCCCGTTTTAGGATCGGTCGTAAAAGGCGAATACGTTAATACAAAGTCGTCCAGACCTGTTGTTGGTCGGTTACCACTACCGGCACTGGCGGTCAGGGCTACAACGCGTATCCAGACAGGCTCCGAAATGTTATCGAGGTAAAGACCAAAGTCGTAATTAATGGTGTTGTTAGTAAACGTACTGCCGCCAATTTCCTGCGTAGCCACCGTATTAAAGGTTGTTGGTGCGCTACCAATACCGTATTGAATAGCCCAGGTTGTTTTTCTGGGCGAGCCTGCATCCAGCGATTGAAGTTTGAGCGAAAGTTTAAAATCTTGAAAACCAGTCGTGTTGCTTAGCTGAACGGCAAAAGCGGCACCCGGATCGCCAAAACTGCCTGTTTGTCTAACGCCCAACGCTCTATCGGGAGCGCTGGCCTGTGCACTCGCCGAACTCGATGATGTTAACGTACCATTGTTCGATGACGCTACGTTCCTGAAGTTGCCCGTAGCCGTTGCCCAGCTTACGGCACTTGTGCTAAACGTTGCTGGGTTTCCTAACGTAGTGCTGGTTGCGCTGGTAAAGACGGCCCATCCTGCAGGCAGACCCGCTGTCGTAAGGTTATCAAAAGTCTGTGAGTAGGAGGTTGTTCCCGTTAAAGACACCTGCGCCAATAAATTCTGTGTGGCAAAGAATACGCACACAAGAAATAGGATAAGTTTATTCATAAGCTGAAATAGTTGACAAAGTTTAGCCAGAATCAGAACTGATAATGTGCTTAATTCTATAAATTAAGAGAATAGGAATCTTTTAAGATAGCCACTCAGTAGGTTTTGAATCGAATTCCTGTAATAAGGAAAGAATTAATAAATAGAGTTATAAAAAAGAGTCAGTACTGACTTTATTGATTGATGAAGTAAGTAGATTACGGGGTTCAGATAATATCGTGTTAGCGGATTTACGCAGCTTTCTTCTGGCTGAATAAGCTGGCGTAAAAAGGAATCGGCGTTATTTTTGGGATTCGTTTATTGCACGTAAATCGATAGATTATCGCTGTTAAACGCCTTTACAAATTCGTTGAGCCTAATAACGAAGGCTGGCAGCCGCATCGATTTATACAAATACTGTTCAGAAGATGCAACAACAATTAGATACCTGGATACGGGCTATTGTTCGATGGTTTGGCTACATTCCTAATCGCGACCTATCGGGCTGGATACTGCTAATAACTGCGCTTATATTAGGTCTGGCGATTGATTTTGTGGTAACACAGATTATTCGGTTTATCGTACGTCGTCGGCCATTTCAGACCATAACCTTGCTTCAGACGCACGTTCGGTGGGCGTTCTGGGCGTTTGTGCCGTCCATGTTATTTCTGCTGGCAACCAGCCTACAGTCAGCCCGATTTCTACGACGGCATCCCGTAGCCGACAAAACGGCGGAGATTCTGTTTCTGATTTCCTGTACCTGGC
The DNA here is from genome assembly GCF_048594605.1 of Spirosoma sp. Lineage (GTDB taxonomy): Bacteria > Bacteroidota > Bacteroidia > Cytophagales > Spirosomataceae > Spirosoma. The sequence continues at coordinate 22,879 of NZ_JBMDWV010000175.1, read as the reverse complement.
TGATTGTTCAACTACTAAAAGTTGGTGAGCTGCGGCTAATTCATCAGTACGACACGACGAAAGATGAAAATCTGGCGCAACGGAAATTTGTTACGCAGGTACGCTTTTTTCGGCGGTTAATCGGTATTATGGTTATCGTTCTTGGCGCTTCGCTATTGCTTATATCCTTTCAGGGAAGTCGAAAAGTAGGCTTGAGCGTACTCACGTCGGCGGGGGTTGTTTCGGTTGTCATTGGTTTTGCCGCTCAAAAAACGCTGGCCAATTTGCTGGCGGGAATTCAGATTGCGTTTAACCAGCAGATTCGTCTGGATGATGCCGTCGTGGTTGAGAAGGAATGGGGACGTATCGAAGAAATTAATCTGACCAGTGTAATTGTTCGACTCTGGGACCGACGACGGTTGATCTTGCCCATTACGTACTTCGTCGAGAATCCGTTTGAAAACTGGACCCGGTCGGATGCGTCAATCATTGGCGCTATTTTTCTCTACCTTGATTACAACGTACCGGTCGATAAAATCCGGGAAAAAGCCCGCGACATTGTGGAAAACGACCCGCTCTGGACCGGCGAAAGCTTTGCTGTACAGGTAACCGATACGTTGCCTACCTGCATTCAACTGCGTATACTCGCTTCGGCCCCCGACGCGCCATCTGCCTTTGATTTACGCTGCCATATACGCGAAAGTCTCATTGCTTTTATCCGTGATGAGTATCCACAAAGCCTGCCACAAACCCGCTTGATGCTGGCTGAAGAAATGAAGCCGAAAGCGCAGGAATTATAACCCATATGGAACGTAGCGATTCTGTCGAAACGATACGTATCCAATCATCTTTGAGGAGAAATAGTGTCAGTCGAAGTCATAACGAGCAGACTTGTAAAAGTCATCATTTATACGCTCAGCCTAGAGTGCATAGACCAAACCTGGTTGTTGGTTTTTCATGCCGTTTGATAAACTGAAAGTGAACCTACGCCTGAATTGGTGTATATTTTAGGCAGCTTCTGATCCTATACCATGCCATTTAAGAAAAGAACCTGGAAATTCTGGGTATTCCGCATATTCCTGCTTCTGCTTCTACTGGGTGCAGGCTGGATCGTTAACCTGATCTGGTTCCGTCCTTTCAATATCCGCCACTTCTACGACCGGGTGTTTGTGCTGAATATGCTACGTAGCCCGGAGACCATCACACAGCTGGGAATTCCCGTTTTATATAATTGGACCAAAGACCAGTGGGATGACGTGTCAGATGCCCAGCAATGGCGCAATTTTGCCAAAATTAAGGACGATTATGCCACCTTACAGAGTTACGATCGCTCCAGCCAGTCGGCAGAAAACCAGCTCAATACGAGCATATTGAGCTGGTACATGAAAGGAGTCGTGGACAGTGAACCGTTTTTTTATCATAATTACCCACTCAATCAGATGGATGGTGTTCAGAGCGGTGTCCCTGACTTGCTGCTGAACAAGCATCAACTCCGGACAAAGGACGACGTTGAGGCATACATTGGCCGATTAAGGGGCATATCTACCAAATTTGATCAGGTGCTGGAGGGACTCAAAATCAGAGAGCGCAAAGGTATCATCCCACCAAAAATCATCATTCAGCGGATACTGGACGAAATGAAAACGTTTAGCAGGGGAGGATTGAGCCGCAACGTCCTGTATATAGACTTTACCAAAAAAATAGCCAAAATCAACGATCTATCGACTGACGGAAAATCCTCCTATTCCAAGCAGGTCGCCGAGACTATTCAAACATCCGTTTTGGGAGCCTATCAAAAACTTATTGCTTACAACCAGGCTTTGTACGCCCGACCCTCCTCCGGGGATGGCGTCTGGAAACTTCCCAATGGCGATGCCTTTTACCGCTATCAACTCCGGCTGCATACCACAACGAATCTAAGCCCCGAACAAATAGAACAGCTTGGTTTACGGGAGGTTAGCCGAATCAAACAGGAGATGTGGACCATTTTGAAAAGCCAGGGATATACCGATACAACTCAATCGATTGGTAAGGTCCTGCAGGATTTAAGTAAAGAAAGTCGCTTTCTATATCCAGAAACCCCTGCTGGTAAAGCGATGATCCTTGAAAAGTATAAACGGATTATTGAGGAGGCTAGTCAGAAAGTGAATGTTGCTTTTGCCATTCGCCCGAAAGCGGGCATCACAGTAGAGCCGGTACCGGCCTTTCAGCAGGCCACGGCTCCCATGGGCAGATACAATATACCTGCCCTGGATGGATCGAAAGGCGGTGTTTTTGTGACGAATCTGCGAAATACGGCTGAACATCCAATGTTTGGCATGAAGACACTCGCTTACCATGAAGGCATTCCAGGCCACCACTTTCAGCTAGGCATTCAGACCGAACTGAAAGGGTTGCCTATCTTCCGCACGGTCATCCCGTTTACAGCTTACGCCGAAGGATGGGCGTTGTATACCGAGCAGTTAGCGTACGAGCTGGGCTTTTATCAAAACGATCCGTTTGGCAATCTGGGCCGTTTACAGGCCGAGCTGTTCCGGGCGGTCAGGCTGGTGGTAGATACGGGTATTCATCACCGACGCTGGACGCGGGAAGCGGCCATTTACTATATGGTTACCAACACTGGCCGGTCCGAAAGTGAGGTAACTACCGAAGTGGAACGCTATCTGGTCTGGCCGGGGCAAGCCTGCTCGTATAAGATCGGAATGTTGAAGATCCTGGAATTACGTGAAAAAGCTAAACAGGCACTCGGCCCGCGCTTCGATTTAAAACGGTTTCATCAGGTTGTGCTGGCAAATGGTGCCGTACCACTTCCCGTTCTCGAGGAAATGGTGGATGCCTACATCCAGGGCCAGAAGTTGTGAATTTTCTACCCTGGGTGGAAGTTGGCATTAGGCGTTTCAGTCTATTCTTCCCAGCCGAATGATCGTTCAATTGCTTTTTGCCAGCCGCGTATGAGTTTTTGCCGTTGCGTATCGTCCATGTTGGGCTCGTAAGTTTTGGCAATGCCCCAGTTCTGACGTAAATCATCCAGATTCTGCCAATACCCAACTGCCAAGCCCGCGGCATAAGCAGCGCCGAGTGCAGTGGTTTCCGTCATACGAGGACAAACGACGGGTCTTTCCAGAATATCCGCCTGGAATTGCATCAGCAGTGAATTGACAACCATACCCCCATCGACACGTAGCGAACTGAGCGAAACGCCCGCGTCCTGCTCCATAGCACGCATTACGTCGGCAGTCTGATACGCCGTTGCTTCCAGAACCGCCCGCGCCAGGTGGCCTTTATTCACAAAGCGAGTGAGTCCTGCAATAACGCCACGCGCATCGGCTTTCCAATGAGGGGCGTAAAGACCCGAAAAAGCGGGCACGAAATACGCGCCACCGTTATCGTCAACGGAACGGGCAAGGGTTTCAATTTCGGTACTTTTTTTAATAATACCCAGATTGTCGCGCAGCCATTGCACCAAAGCACCCGTAATCGCTACGCTGCCTTCAAGGGCGTAATGAACGGGTTCATTCTGAAATTGATACGCCACCGTCGTCAGCAACCCGCAGGTAGAAGCTCGTAATTCGGTACCGGTATTCATGAGCAGAAAGCAGCCCGTACCATACGTGTTCTTGGCTTGTCCCGGTTCATAACACGTTTGCCCAACCAGGGCCGCCTGCTGATCCCCCAGAATGCCGGCTACCGGAACGCCCGGCAGGGCTTCGGACGTAACCGTACCGTATACCTCGCTACTTGGGCGGATTTGAGGGAGCATGGCGCGTGGTACGGTGAACTCGGTCAATAGCTGATCATCCCAGTCTAATGTCTGAAGATTCATGAGCTGGGTTCGGCTGGCGTTTGTTACGTCGGTCAGGTGAAGGCCTCCGTCGGGGCCACCTGTCAGGTTCCAGACGACAAACGTATCCATATTGCCAAAGATCGCGTCGCCCCGTTCGGCATCGTCGCGCAGTCCTGCTACGTTGTCCAGCAGCCATTTTAGTTTCAAACCGCTGAAATACGTAGCCAGCGGAAGACCTGTCTGCTGACGAAACCGATCCTGCCCGCCTTCACTCGAATATTGGGCGACTAAATCAGCTGTTCGCATGTCCTGCCAGACGATGGCATTGTAATACGGTTTTCCAGTACGCCGATTCCAGACGACGGTGGTTTCGCGCTGATTCGTGATACCGATGGCAACGATGTTTTGCGAAAATAACTTCGCTTTAATACGTGCCAGTGCAATGACTTCCAGCGTATTCCGCCAGATCTCGTCCGGATCATGTTCAACCCAGCCTGGTTGCGGATAAATCTGCTTATGCTCTTTCTGAGCCAGCGAAACAATCTGTCCCTGACGATCAAAGACGATACAACGGGTGCTGGTGGTACCCTGATCAATGGCCGCTACGTACTGAGGCATAAAATATGTTGACAGAATTGGAATTATAAAGCAAATAATCGAATCAGTAATCCGCCTACAGCCGCACCCACTAACGGGCCGACGATTGGAATCCAGGCGTAACTCCAGTCGGATGATCCTTTGCCGGGAATCGGTAAAAGTGCATGCGCTAAACGTGGACTGAAATCGCGGGCGGGGCTCATGGCGTAACCCGTAGTACCACCCAGCGAAAGGCCGATGCTCCAAACCAGAATACCCACCAGATAGGGACCGACGCCGATGGCTAGTTCACCCAGATTTTTCGAAGAGATACCTGCCAGCCCCAAAATGAGTACCAACGTTGCCAGCGCTTCACTCAGAAAATTGGCGCCTGTGCTACGTATGGCCGGACCTGTAGAGAAGCAGGCTAACTTGGCACCTGGGTCGGGGGTGGCTGCCCAGTGGGGGAGGTAGTGTAACCACACTAACGTAGCGCCCAGAAAAGCGCCGATCATCTGGGCCGTGATATATGGTACTATGTGGCTGTAATCGTTTGTGGCAATAGCGAAAGCAATTGTAACGGCGGGATTCAGATGCGCGTCGATACTGCCAAAGGCTTTGGAAACAAAAACGCCCATGGTTACAGCAAATGCCCAACCCGCCGTAATGACGATCCAGCCCGATGATTCTCCCTTAGTTTGTTTCAGTACAACATTTGCAACAACACCATTACCCAACAGAATGAGCACCATCGTGCCAATTAATTCACCAAGAAACGGAGAGGTCTGCATGAAAAAACAATAGTGGTTAGTCGATAGTCTAGCCTCAACAAGTAGTTTTATCAACTTTTTTACCTATCGACCAGCTTCTATCCACTAACCACTAATTCATGGTTTAGGAATAATTTGTGCAAATTAAATTATATTTTTGCGGTTCTTCCAAATATTTATCCTAAAATTCACTCATTGACAAATGAAAAGTATTGTTTTCAACGAAGTTGGTAATCCTGCTGAAATTCTCAAAGCCACAACTATAGGCTTGCCTGAGCCGGGGCCAAACGAGGTGCGTATTAAAGTCATTGCCAGTCCAGTTAATCCCTCAGACCTGATGTTCGTGCAGAATCTGTACGGCATTCGGCCTCAATTACCATCCGGTGCGGGTTTCGAAGGGGTGGGTATTGTGGATGCACTGGGCGAAGGCGTTCAGATGCGAACAGGCATGCGGGTAAGTTTTACCAGTATTGGTACGTGGTCGGAATATGCGATTGCTCACCAGCGGAGCCTGATTCCTGTGCCTGATACTATACCAGACGACATAGCGGCTCAACTGTTTGTGAATCCGTTTACGGCCTATGCGATGGTTCAGGACTCGGGTGTAAAAGAAGGCGGTTGGCTAATGCTCACAGCCGCCGGATCAGCTTTTGGTAAGCTGGTTATTCAACTGTGTCGAATTCGTGGGATAAAAACCATCGGTACGGTTCGGCGGGATGACCTTAATGATGAATTAAAGTCGCTTGGTCTGACTGAAGTGATCAATACGGAAACCGATAATTTACCAGCCCGCGTCAAACAAATCACTGACGGAGCCGGTGTTTCCTGCGTACTCGATGCCGTTGGTGGACATACCGCTACTGAATCGCTCAAATGTCTTGGTCGGGGTGGGATTATGTTTGTTTATGGGGTTCTGAGCTTGCAGGAGCCAAGTTTCAATGCCGGCCTTATGATATTCCGGGAGCTAACCGTGAAAGGTTTCTGGCTGACGGACTGGATGCGTCGCGTTGACAGCCATACCCGGCAGGAAGTGGCGCAGCAGGTCATTAGTTTACTAAGCTCTGGTCATATTCAGTTGCCTGTTGAGGCCACCTACTCACTCGATCAAATTGCTGAAGCCGTTGAACACGCGGATCGGCCTGGACGCTGGGGCAAAATTCTGATAAAGCCCTGAGCAGGTAGTGTCAGGGCTTCTGGTAAACCCGTACGTAGTCCACTTCAAACCGGCTCGGGAACGTAGTGGTCGATGGATCACCGCCGTTATCGCCCCCGATGGCCAGATTGAGCAGCAGATAATGGGGTTGATGAAACGGATTACGGCCGGCACCATCCTGGTTGATGGTTTCTTTCAGAAGAACTTCGTTCAGAAGCTGATTGTCAACGTATAACCGGATGGCCGTTTCATCCCAGTCCATACGCCAGACGTGAAATTTCGTTGCCCAGTCCGGGTCGTTGAACGTAGCAATCGGCTTTTTGGTACTACGCCATTTCGCCGTGTACCGTTTTTTTGTGGCCCAGGCTACGTTGGCCAGAAGCATGCTTCGATAATATTCCATAATGTCAATTTCACCGTTGGAAGGCCACTCGCCCGAAACACCCAGCGTCCAGAAAGCAGGCCATAGCCCAGAGCGGATATCGATACGTCCCCGCATTTCAAAACGACCGTACTGCCAGCAGTGTAAACCGTTCGTATTCAGGCTGGACGAAGTATAGTCAACGGCTGGCCGGCTGGCTTTCCAGTCGGAGCTATTTGCCTGATAATTTGGATTGACAAGCTCTTCGCGACGGCCTTCAATGATGAGCATCCCTTTTTCGCAGCGAGCATTATCCGGCTGATACCACTGTAATTCGTGGTTACGTACCAACCCATGCTCGAATTTCCAGTTCCTAGAATCAGGGGCTCCGTCTACATCGAACTCGTCGGCCCAGACAAGTTTCCAGGCTGTATCGACTGGAGTCGTAGTGGAACGTAGCGCGGATGAAAACCTACGATTATTGACAAACGTATTGGTTGGAAATCGCGGTCTTTCATCCGTAGTACTACGTTTCGTCCACGCTACGTTGGTTTCGGCAAGCACGGTGACTAATAAAACGAGCAGGAAGGGCATAACTAAGGTGAACAAATAGGGTTCGACCCCGCCTGATCAGATGTTTATAGAAATAATTTCAGCTATAAACATCTGACCAGGCGGGGTCGAACCGGGTTGACTAATACGCTCAGGCTATACTTTATTTGGGTCGGGATGCTTCCACGGATCACGGTAGTCGCGCGCCAGAAGCTTCGTTATCTCCCGATCACCTACGACTTCTCGTTTTTTCGGATCGTACACAACCGGCCGACCTACTTTCATCGACAGATTAGCCAGAATACAGCTCGCGGTAGAAATATGACCTTCTTCAATATCAGCGACAGGGCGGCTGCCTTTATCGATCGCATCGAGGAAGTTAAGCATGTGCAGACGAGTCGCCGGAGCTGCATTTAACTCAATTTTCGGATTGGTTGGTTCGGTAAGATCTTCAGGATATTTCTCTTTTTCGTAGACTACATCCAGGTGGATCTTCTTGCCATTTTTATCGTCGGGTATAAAATCAGCCTGCATGGTACTGGCCCACAAGGTGCCTTTGTCGCCGTACAGGGTAAACGACCACGGATAATCCGGATTGTTGGGCGTACCCCACGTGCGATGCTGCCACACGCAGTTTAGGCCGTCATACTCAAAAACCGCCGATTGCGTATCGGAAATATTGGATTTGCCATCTTTCTGAACGTAAATACCTCCTTCCGAACTGATACGTTTTGGCCAGCCAAGTTTCAGCATCCAGCGTACCGTATCGAACATGTGAATGCACATGTCGCCCGTAATGCCATTGCCATATTCCATGAAGGTACGCCACCAGCGCACATGCGGCAACCCATCGTAAGGACGTAGCGGTGCAGGACCTGTCCACATGTTATAATCCAGAAAATCGGGTACGGCCTGTACGGGCGGGTTGCCATTGTTGCGCATGTGCAGATAGCAGCACATCTCAACGTGCGAGACTTTGCCGAGTAAGCCCGCGTCCACAATCTCGTTTTTCGCCGTAATCAGGTGGGGCGTACTTTTTCGCTGCGTGCCTACCTGAACTACCTTGTTGTACTTACGAGCCGCAGCAACCATCGCTTCGCCTTCCATTACGTCGACGCTGATAGGTTTCTGGACATACACGTGAGCGCCCGCTTTTACGGCATCGATCATCTGGAGCGCATGCCAATGGTCGGGGGTTCCAATCAGCACAATATCCAGCTTGTTATCGGCCAGCATCTGGCGGTAATCACCATATAATTTGGGCACCTTACCCGATTTCTGACGCTGACTAACCAGTTTGGCGGCATCATTGAGCATATTTTTGTCAACATCACAGAGGGCTACCACTTCAACGGGAGCCACCTGAATCAATCGAAACAAATCGCTTTTCCCATACCATCCCGTACCGATCAATCCTACGCGGAGATTCTGGGGTGGGTTAATCAGGTCTAAACCTCGTTCGCCAAATGTCGAGAGGGCCAGAGCGGCTGAAGAGCTCTGAAGAAAACGGCGCCGGTTAATATTGAACGTATGCATGCAAGTTTAGGGGTCGGACAGCAACATCCGGATTTACGGGTTGAGAGACGAGTTCGTTACAGGCTGTACCGGCGAACTCACCGAATAAAGCCTGGTTCATGGCGTAAATACTCCTGACAATACGTTAAATATTCAGCGACAGGGTACTTAGGAGGTTTTGGATAAAATCCTCATATATTGAGCACTGCACAGCTGTCAGATGTTTGTGCGTGTATATTTGTGACTGACCAGCGAGTAATTCACTATTTGGAAAAATAGAACTTTTTAAAATCTTTGGGTTCGTTGCATTTCTGTGGTTACCTGAAAAAGACTACACACATGGCTAATGAAGTGGCGAATGAGCGGGCGAAAATGCCTGCCGCCCCTAATCCGGTTCTGGAGCGACGGACGGTCGAAAATGCGAATCGAAACCTGTTGAAATATCTGAAACCGGGTATTCGTGTGCTCGATATGGGGTGTGGTTCGGGAGCGATCACTCGTAGTATTGCCGATAAAGTTGGTCCGACAGGTTACGTACTGGGCGTAGACCCGAACGAGAAACTGATTGAACAGGCCCGACAGAACTCGGCTGGTCAGCCCGGACTTGCTTTTGAACAGGGTGATGTTTATACGTTTGACACCCCCGATCGGTTCGACGTAGTGACCTGCGCCCGGACCTTGCAATGGCTGGCTCAACCCAAAGAAGCGCTCATCAACATGAAACGGCTGGTGAAGCCGGGTGGGTACCTGACCATACTCGACTTTAATCATGAAAAGCTGACCTGGATTCCAGAACCACCCAAAGCGATGCGGCTGTTTTACGACGCTTTTTTGAAATGGCGACAGGACGCTGGTTTTGATAACGCCATTGCAGACCACGTAAACGAATTGATGCTGGAGATTGGCTTTCAGGACGTAGCAATAGAACCGCAGCATGAAACGGCCAGGAGAGGTGATGCCAACTTTACTGTAGACAGCCGGTTATGGGCTGAAGTAGCTGAACTGCGGGGACCGCAACTGGTGAAAGCCGATTATATCACGGAAGAGCAGCGGTTACAGGCCATTGCAGATTATGACAGCTGGATTGCAACAGTAGGGGAGTCGATGCGTGTGTATCTGCTGGCTGTAGAAGCCCAACAGCCTGATTAAATGTATTTTGCCGTTTTACTGAATCCTTACCACCACTATGAAAAAAAGCATTATTATATCCCTCCTCATGGCTACGATGATTGGCTGCCAATCCAATAACAAGGAACAAACAACGACCACATCCAATGCCGATTTCGCGGCCGTATTGGACGATTATTATGAACAACGGTTGAAGCTTTTTCCGTTCGAAGCCACACAACAAGGTGATACGCGCTATAATGATCTGTTTCCTAACGATGTTTCGCAGGCATTTTTGATGGAAACTAAAACGTTTTATACCAGTACATTAGACAAACTGAAAGGTTTTGACCGGGAGAAACTGTCGGACGAAGACAAAATTTCCTCCGATATTCTGAAACGCGAAATGGAGCTTCAATTGGAGCAGTATCCGTTTCATCAGGAGCAGATGCCGTTCAATCAGTTTGTGGGCAATACGTTGCTGTTTGGCCAGTTAGGAAGTGGCGAAGGTGCGCAGCCCTTTAAAACCGTGAAAGATTATGACGATTGGTTAAAACGTGTTTCGGCTTTTGTAGCCTGGGGCGATACGGCCATTGCTACGTTCCGGCAAGGGGTAGCCAGCGGACGCATTTTGCCAAAAAGTCTGGTTGTCAAGATGATTCCGCAGATGACGGATCTGGTCGTGAGCGATCCAACGAAAAGTCTGTTTTACGGTCCTATTAAGAAGCTACCACAATCTTTTAGCGCGTCAGAAAAAGAACGTCTGACAACTGCTTACCAAAAAGCCATTACGGAACAAATTGTACCAACGTATCAGAAACTTGGCACGTTTCTGAAAGAAGAATATCTGCCAAAGGCGCGTACTACGTCGGGAATTGATGCTATTCCGCAAGGTCCTGAATTATACCAGTATCTGATTAAAACCTGGACGACAACCAACGATACGCCGGAACAAATCCATCAGATTGGTTTAAAGGAAGTCGCCCGAATTCGGGCCGAGATGGAAAACGTGAAAGCGCAGGTTGGTTTTCAGGGAAGCCTGAGCGAATTTTTTACGCATCTCAAAACCGATAAGAAATTTTATCCATACAAAACCCCAAAGGACGTATTGAATGCTTTTAACATTATCCTGACCAAGATTGAACCGAATCTGAAAAAGTATTTTACTACAACGCCCAAGTCGAAATTTGAAGTGCGGCAGACCGAGAAATTCCGGGAAGCTTCGGCTAGTGCTGAATACAATCCGGCATCGGCGGATGGGAGCAGACCAGGTATTTTCTACGTCCCAATTCCGGATGCGACGAAATTTAACGTAACGTCGGGTATGGAGTCGCTGTTTCTGCACGAAGCCATTCCAGGGCATCATTATCAGGTTTCGCTGCAACAGGAAAATACCAGTCTACCTAAATTCCGGCGGTTTGCCTGGTACGGTGCCTACGGCGAAGGCTGGGCGCTTTACTGTGAATCGCTCGGGAAAGAACTGGGCTTATATACTGACCCTTATCAATACATGGGTGCCCTGGGCGACGAAATACACCGCGCTATTCGCCTGGTAGTCGATACGGGCCTTCATACCAAACACATGACCCGTGAGCAGGCCATCAAGTATATGATGGACAACGAACCCATTGCCGAAGAGGGGGCTACGGCCGAGATTGAGCGCTACATGGCCATTCCGGGGCAGGCTCTATCGTACAAAATCGGTGCGCTGAAGATTCGTGAGCTACGGTCGAAATACGAACAGCAACTAGGAAATAAATTCAATCTGGCTGCTTTCCACGATGAGTTTCTGAAAGACGGCTGTATGCCATTGGACGTACTGGAACGCAAGATGGATGCCTGGGCCGCGCGTCAGAAGTAAGTCTGTGCGTAAGGGCGGTCCCTTCTTTTAATGAATATTTTTTGAGGAAAATCCTTTATGTTAAAACTACGTAATGATACTTTGTGTAGTTTTGACATAAAGCCGGATTTGTTACGTAGCAACTCTTCAAAAGCCTGGCCTGACCCTTATTCTTATATGAGAGCATTTATCCTGACAGTAGCCTGCCTGTTTGTAGTCGGTATTTCACTGGCTCAAACTGAACCGCCCAGACGGCCACTTCCTATTATTGATGTGCATGTTCATGCCATGAAGGTGAATCCTGGTTTTGCCATCGAAATGTGTCCCTGGTTTCTGAAAGATATGCCTGGTGGCGACCCGAATCAGCAGATGCGCGCCTTTCTAAATGCGAGTTGTGTTGATCCGTTGCAACCCGCAAAATCTGATCAGGAAATGGAAGCTGCGGTGCTGGCGACGATGGAGCGGCTCAACATGACAATTATAGCCTACGGCGATCCCCAGATACTACGTCGGTGGAAAAAAGCAGCTCCCGATCGCGTGATTCCGGGCATTGGTGTTAGTTCGCCTAAAGACATGACCGTTCAGGCATTCACCGATTCGCTTTCATCGGGCTTCTATAAGGTTATGGGCGAAGTCGCTCCTCAATACCAGGGACTTTCGCCAAGTGACATGTCGCTGGACGGTTATTTTGCAGCTGCCGAAAAATTAAATATTCCTGTAGGTATACATATGGGAACGGGCGGCAATGGTATGGCCAATATTACGTCGGCTAAGTATCGGGCGTCGTTGGGAAGACCGTTTTTGCTCGAAGACCTGTTGGCTCGTCACCCCAAGTTGAAAATATGGGTTATGCACGCAGGCTATCCTATGATTGAGGAGATGATTGCGCTAATGGGGGCAAACGCCTACGTCTATGTCGATCTGGCGGGCTTCATCTGGAGCTATCCACAGGAGGAAATCCATGCTTATCTTAAACGCCTGGTGCAGGCGGGCTTCGGTAAACGGATTCTGTACGGCACTGATTTTATGATCTGGCCAAAGCTATTTGAAGCGTCAATTAGCGTGATTGAAAATGCCGACTATCTGTCTTTCGAGCAGAAACGAGACATTTTATTCAATAATGCCGTTCGCTTTTTCCGTTTGGATGCCAGTAAATTTAAGTGAGACGGGTCAGAACTTCATGGTGCCGATACATATCGGCACCATGAAAACACCTCATGATTACCCTGGGCAAATCGTTGAAAAGCTGATGCTACGTTAGCTCTGTTGCTTATTCAGCGGCCTTTCAGCGTTTACCTATATTCTTGATAATGTCGAGGTCCAGTTTCGCTTTTTCGACGGACTGCTGAGCAAAGTTTCGCAACTCGGTATTTTTGCCGAACTGTAAGTAACTTGTAGCCAGATTGATGGCATCCTGCCGTTGGTCGCTCAGCAGAATCGCCATGTTTGCCCAGGGATTTTGGGTCAGTTTGTAGGACGAAGCGGATTGCTTTATTTTTTCGCTAATAGCCGCAATGACTTGTTTCTGCTGTTTGACAAAGGCGGTATTCGGTTTCACTGGTTTGAGTTCGTTCTGCAACTTGTCGATGGTTGCTAGATCGGTCTCAGCGGTCGAGAGCATGGTTTTAGCGGCCTGGGTTAAGGCGGAGTCAGATTGTGCGTCAATAATTCCCTTCAATAACTCCTGCGTCCCCTGCATATGCAACCGAGCCTGGGCGACGTAATCGATATCTGGGTCGCCGGTAAGTTTCAGTTTTTTCATCTTCGCAATCATCTGCTGAACAGAGGGTAGCAGATCGATTTTCAGAGGCTGATCGGTAGCCTTACCGGCTTTGCTACTGTCGGCAACGGGGACTTTTTGGGCAAATACCCCAGTTATGGCCGCGCTGAGAAGAAAAGCTAGTAGACAGATGGTTCCTTTACGCATAATTGATATAGCAGATAAATAAAATCTTGATGTTGTCGATAAGCCAGCGGTCCTGAGCACTTAAGCTGCCAGCCAACTAGTTGCTGGAATACAGGATAACGTGTGTTCGAATTCGCGAACTAGCTCAGGTGTAAGAAACGGTTCGGACGCACTGAGGCAACGTACCTGCGTACTAACCTGGCTCCGGCAGGCCATAAAAGCGGATAGAACCTCAGTCTGCCCCGTATCGATTATCAGGTAATCGTACCGACGTAGTAGCAGATAAATGGATAATACCAGCTTGGGATCACCCGGTAAAATTTCGGTTTTGAAATGATTTGGCCCGGATGTCGGAATAAAATTCAGCCAATACGTCAGACGCTCACTGGCCTCCTGCTTCGCCTGGTGGTACGTAGCGGCTTTCAGCGGCTGGCCAGACGCCTGTGGAAGCGAAAAAGCATAAACAATGGTCAGATCGATAGCTTCGGTTTGTTGTTCGAGCCAACGATTCAGCGACAGAGCCGTGTCGACAGAACCGTCAGTGAACAAAAGAGATTTTTTCATGCGTTATCCTGGCAGGTGACTCGCCAAAAGTACGCGGCCCTCGTGAGCTAAAGACTGACTTACCTTAACTCACAAGTTGATTTTAACCAGCCCGTCGTGTTTGAATTCACTCAGGGTACGAATCAGCGATTCGGTGGCGGTTCCGATGACGGCGGCCAGATCATCGCGGGAGAGCTAAAACGGGGCAGCGGGGTCGCCACCTGGATGTAACATTAGTCTGATCTGATGATGACTGGCCCAACTGGTAAGTTATCTGAGCTTAAAGCTGAGTATAACTCAGGTTACTAACTGGCTCACCAATTGGCCCGGCGCAGCTTATCAGGTTTCAATACGCGTATACCTGCTCCGGTGATTTCGATCAGCCCGTCGTGTTTGAATTCGCTTAGGGTACGTATCAGCGATTCGGTGGCGGTTCCGATCACGGCGGCTAAATCATCGCGGGAGAGTTGAATAGGCGGGGCGGGTTCGCCAGTTGGTAATGGCTCCTGAAGACGTAACAGCGCATCCGCTACGCGCCGACGTAATGAATTGTAGGCCATGCCGAGCAATTGATCTTCCCGGTCACTAACGCGCCCTGCTAACAATCGGACAAACTGACGACCTATTTCGGGTTGGGAAGTAAGCAACTGGCGGAAATCTTCCTTCGGAATGTACACCAGCTCAGAGTCTTCGAGTGTCAGGGCTGAGTCGGTGTAGTTAGTTTCTTCGAGCAGCGCCAGATCGCCAAAAAACTCGCCCGGACCGTACAGACCCGTCACCAGTTCCTTGCCGTCGTTGTTGGTACGTGTGGTTTTGATACGTCCGCTTTTCAGGAAATACAGTCGTGTGGGCTCGTCGCCCTCGGTATAAATAAACTGTTTCCTGGGAACGTAGTGCGCCTTGCGGTCGACCGATAAACTATGCAGGCCACCTACCGAGCGGGCGTCGTTCAGAAATTGCGTCAGCCCTTCCTGTTTTAAATTATAGTCTTCAGCCCGTAGCTTACTGAAACGGTTAAGTCGGCCCTCTACGGCGCTGAGCAGTTCGGTATCGTCAAACGGTTTGGTCAGGTAATCGTCGGCACCGAGTTCCATGCCTTTCCGGAAATCAACCCGTTCGGATTTAGCCGTTAAAAAAATGAACGGTATGCCATTGAGTTCGGGGTTTTTATTGACGATGTGCAACACGCCGTAACCATCCAGAACCGGCATCATGATGTCGCAGATAATCAGGTCAGGACGATCCGCCAGCGCCAGTTCTACACCGATTTTACCATTTTCGGCAGTTGCTACGTTGTAGCCGGCCAGTTCCAGAATCTCTGCCGTATTCTCCCGAATATCAGCGTTGTCTTCAATGAGCAGAATTGTTTTCATGGGGGAATGTAAGCGTTACGGTAGTGCCTTTGCCGAGCTGGCTGGTCAGTTCAATGGTGCCGCCCAGCAGTTCGAGGTATTTGGCAACAATATGCAGGCCGAGGCCCGTCCCTGCAAGGTTAATGGCATTTTTAGCCCGGAAAAAACGTTCGAACAAATGCTTTTGATCGTCGGTCGAGATACCGATTCCCTCATCGCGGATGGTCAATTGAAAATCCGATTCCTGACGTTGAGCCGTTACGTTGACGGTCTGGTTTTCGCCCGAATATTTAATGGCATTGGACAGCAGATTGACCAGAATTTTCCGTAGAAGCGATGGGTCGCTGAGCACAGGTTCCAGACAATCGATCTGCGTTTTAATCGATTGCCCAGCTTTCAGCATATCCTGCAAATCCGTAATGACCTCCTCAATCAGTTCCGGTACGTTCACCCACGACCAGGTAGCCGCTACGCGCCCTTCTTCCAGCCGTCCGACAGACAGGAATTCTTCCAGAATATTGTTCAGATGATTGACCGATGATTTGATGCGGTGAATGTGCCGGAGCCGCTTATCCTGCTGATCGCCAGCGGGGTATTTTTCGATGAGCGAGGCCGAGGAAAGGATGGCACTCAACGGCGTCCTGAATTCGTGCGACGCCATCGACACAAAGCGGGATTTTAGTTCGCCCAGTTCGCGCTCAGCAGCCAGAGCTTTGGCCAGTTCATCTTTCGATTGTTCGAGCTGGTGCAACGTAGCCATAAGCGCATGGGTGCGGTCAATGACTTTCTGCTCCAGTTCAGCGTTGAGTTGCTCGATGCGGCTTTTCTGTTCAAGTAAAGTCTGCTCAACGTCTTTCTTTGCCGTAATGTCGATAATATACGCTACGGCCAGCAGAGCATTATCCCTATAGAAATAACTCAGACTGATTTCGGCCGGGAACACCGAACCGTCCTGCCGTTTGGCGTATAAGTCGCGGCCGTGGCCCATGGCTCGCACCGATGGATTTGCATTGAACGACGCACGTAATTGGGCATGACGACCCACCACCGAATCGGGCACCAGCGCGTCGATGGATATGGCGTCCATCTCATCCTCACGGTAGCCAAACAACGCGCGTGCATGTCGATTCGAGGAAACAATACGTCCCTGTTCATCGGAAACAATAATGCCAATGGTGGCGTGCGTAAAAACGGCCTCAAACGAATCGTCGAACATCGTAGTCAATCTTTTCGCAAAGTAAAGGTCTACGCGCCGAATGCGGTTGATGCAAATCAGTTTTCGGATTGATCTACGTCACAAACTGGCGATTATAATTAGGCCAATTTTGACTCATTAACCGGATTATTGTCATGGCCCCTTACTCTTCGTTGATGACGTTGGCTCCGCAAGTGCCTGTTTTGTTGGTCTTTACGCCTGCTACGTCAGGACAACGCAGCGAAATAGAACAGCTTCTGGAAAGAGCCCGATCTCTTCTAAACCCAGGTTTGCAGATTATGCGCGTCAGCGAAACAACCCACCCGGAGGTGGTCCGTAGCTTTGGTATTACGTTATTGCCGGCTTTCGTACTGCTCCAGAGCGGGCAGGAGTTATGGCGTTATTCCGGTCCCGTCGATAGCTCTGAACTGTTTCAGGAGTTAGGCAATCAGATGGAGCAATCATCGCTGAAAACCCGTTAATCGTCCATTTACATGAACCGTACAGCATCTACCGATTCATCCCGTCCGTTCACATCAACGGAGGGCTGTCAGCAGGATCATCAGCGTTGGCAACAAATTATTTGTCAGCAGGAAGAAGAAATACGTCAGCTTCGTGCACTTTTACTCGACGTTATGAATCATTACAATTCCCGGAGTCTGCGTCACGACGCCGTTGATTATTACCGGGATCTCAATAAGCTGCAAATCAAACTCGACCGGCTGCATCGTGATCTGGTTTGTGAACGAGCCGATTGTTTAGTCGCTGAGAAGAATTTGGCCTGTGCTGATTCCCGGTTTGGTTTATCAGCCACGATTGAGCGTCATGCTACGTTGCTCGCCCATGAGTTTACCCGGATCAAAGACGGCTGCCTTCAATTTCTGGCAGGAATGATGAGTTTGAATAGGTTGTAGGGCAGAGGGCAAGGGCAGAGTAAGGAGTTAGAATTCTTTTTACCCTCTGCCCGTACCCCTCTGCCCTCTGCCTTACAACGCCTGCCCACCGGAAACTTCAATACGTTGGGCGTTGATCCAGCGGGCTTCATCGGTGCACAAAAAGGCTACGACACCGCCAATATCATCGGGCAGGCCAACGCGCCCTAGAGCCGTGATACTCGCAATGCGGTCGTTCATTTCTTTATTGTCGCGCACGCGCCCTCCGCCAAAATCAGTTTCTATCGCTCCCGGCGCTACTACGTTGACGGCAATACGTCGCGGCCCCAGTTCCAGCGCCATATAGCGCGACAGCACTTCTATCGCTCCTTTCATCGAGCCATAGGTCGAAGAGCCAGCATACGTAATGCGCGCCAGTCCGGAAGAGATGTTAATGATACGTCCGCCATCGTTCAGGAGCGGCAAAGCTTTTTGTGTGAGAAAAAAGACCCCTTTGTAATGAATGTTGACGATGGCGTCAAGCTGCTCTTCAGTGGTTTCGGCAAAAGGTGCGTAAAGGGCGGTTCCGGCATTGTTGATTAAAAAATCGAAACGATCGGTCGAAAAGGTTTCGTGCAGAACAGTTTTTAATTGATCGAAAAATTGGTCGAAGCTTTTCACATCGGCCGTGTTAAGCTGAAGCGTAGCCGCTTTTTGGCCTGCTTTCTCAATTTCAGCAACGACGGCCTCTGCTTCGTCCTTTTTGCTGTTATAAGTCAGAATGACGTCGATGCCTTTTTGGGCAAGGCTAAGCGCCATGTTTTTACCCAATCCGCGGCTGCCGCCGGTCACTAACGCGATTTTGTTACTGCTCATCATTTTCTGGTTGTTTATGATAAGGCAAAGATAGAGCAGCAGTCGGGTCATCTGTTTGCAAGTATCAATCCGAAATTTGCAAAATTCAAATTACTGGTGTCAGGCGCGAAAAATTACGGGAGCCACTGTCGTTTGCTTCTTGAAAAAATTGGAAAAGTGAGCGACCTCTTCAAAACCCAGCGAATACGCGATTTCGGATATAGTCCAGTCCGTTTGTTTCAGAAGGATTTTGGCCTCCTGAACAATCCGGCTGCCAATCAATTCCGTCGTAGTCTTACCGGTATTCTCCTTAAGGACTTTATTCAGGTGATTGACGTGTACCGAGAGCCTGTCCGCAAAATCTTTGGCGGTACGTAGCGTGAGTTTCTGGTGCGGAGATTCAATCGGGAATTGCCGTTCCAGCAGTTCAATAAACAGGGAAGAAACCCGCGCGGATGCCGTATGCGTCGGATAAAGGGACGTAGCAGGTTGTAGTTTCTGCCCGTAATGAATCAGTTCGAGAACGTAGTTACGTAGCAGATCGTACTTGTAAACGTAGTCTGATCCGATCTCTTTAGACATTTTCCGGAAGATGTACAGCAGGTCTTCGGTGTTCTCGTCGGAAAGCTGAAAAACCGGATAACCGCCTGGTTTAAAAACCGGTAGCTCGTCCAGAACGACGCCACTTTTATGCTGGATCAGAAAATCGGCGGTAAAAATGCAGAAATAACCAGCCAGACCTTCCTCCTGTGGAATCCAGTGATACGGTATTTTAGGGGTAGCAAACAGCAGTGCACTCTTCTCGATATCGATCACTTTGTCGGCATACTCGGCTTTGCTACGTCCGCGGATCAGGCTGATTTTGTAATAAGCCCGTCGGTTGTACGGCATCAGGCGAGGGTTTTTATTGACTCTGGCCTGTACTTCCTCTATATTAAATACGTTAAAATGACCGATCTCTTTGTTGAGATCTTCAGGAATTAACGTAGCAATTTCTCTGTAAAATCCTTCCAGTGTTGTCGTTTTCATAACAAACCTTAGTTGCAAAAATCAAATATAAGATTTTTTAGCGTAGGTTGTAGTAACGGGCGCGAAGGGCTTCTTTATCTGTTACGTAGCGTTCGGCAATTTTCTGATGGAACAAATAGCCGTCTGTGAAAATTTTGATTTGCAGCCTTTTCACAGAATTTAATTATATATTAAATTAAATATATTTGATTGTATTTTTAGCTGTTAGTTGGCATATAACCCATTATAAACCAGTTTAAAACCAGGTTCAAGCTATGAGACAGGCGATCTTTCTTCTACTGACATGGTTCACAACGAATCTGAGTAATCCTGACGATCCTATTATTAAAGTAACAAGAGCAGCTACGAATGTTCAGATCAAACAAACCGAGCAGCAGGCTTTACAGCAATATGGAGTCAAAGCGGAGATCAAGGTACTCGAGCGTAACAGCGCAGGGGAGATTACGAGCCTAACGTGTGTGCGCATGGATCGGGCAGGCAAAGAATCCAGCTCCTGTTCATCTGACAATTTCGGGTTGCTAATTATTACCCGAAATGGCTGCAAGATTGCCGACCTGGGGTACGAAAGCCAGATTTAGCGATAGTACTGATTATACAACAGAAGAATTTACCTTTTCCAGCTTTACTTTCTTAAACTCGTCATCCAATGAAGCACTCAATGCATACGCTCCTTATACTTGTGGCCGTAGCCTGCTCTACAACCTTGTTTGCTCAAGTTAAGGTCACTACCCAGATTACCGGTGACGCCACTACGGGTAAACAACTGATTCAAGCTACTGTCAGCGGTGGATCGGGTCAGTACAGTTACGCTTGGGGCCTCAACTCACCTGGTGTTGTTCCGCCAAATAATGCGTCGGAGGTTTTGCTGGCTCCGGCTCAAGATGCGGAATACATTGTCTTTGTTAGAGATAAGCAAACAGGAGCTAGTGCTTATTCGACTATTGCCGTGAAAGCACCCGTTGTCAATGAAAAGCACCTGATCAGAATGCCTGGTGAGGATTATAAAATGAAGTATCACTACATTGGAACAGGAGCGCTTCCGGCCCAACGAAGAAATAAGTGGTTTCTCTACGACACTAGAGATTAATTAGTGCCGTAGATCTCAGTTAAGTTAATATAACGGCAGTGATACAACAGGTTTTAATATGAAATTCCTTATAACTTGGTATTGTCTGCTAAACCTTGGAATAGGTGTTTATCGAACAAATGCCCAGCCAGGCTATCCACCTCCCTGTGACCAAGCTAAGCAGGTCAAACTAGACACGGACGAAAATAAGCGACAAATTTTACTCGACTTCATTCGTAGCTGCAAGGAAAAATACTGGTTTAACAATAAGGGAATCATCCTGTTGCGAGAACATCAAAACGCAGAAGGCAAACAATGCTGGCTACTCTTGCCTAGTATCGATGATAGTTACAAGGATAATCCGCCTAGTCGGTTTGCCTCATTTAACGGAGATATTATCCTAATTTCCGACGCTTATTCAAATGGCAGGGCCAAACCAACAGCAGGTGATAGAACCGGGTTAAATCAATGTCTACAGCAAATCATTGGTGACCGCGTTTATACTAGGCCTACAATGCAAAGAGAAGCTTCTCGAATGTATAGAGGCAGCCTAATTGTAGTTTTTAACCTTGATGGTAGTTACGAAAAGTTACTTCCTCTTTAGTATAATTTCAAGATAAACTATCTTTTGCTGTTCAGTCAAATTCTAATCATTTTCACATTACATGTTCTTAGTCATAAAATTTGGCTGAGAATAGTGCTGACCTATTTGTTGTATCAGCCTATTGCTTTGGTGTTCTCCTGAGAAAGCTGAACGAATCGCTACGTTCCGTTAATGCCCGGCCATACCAGATACCTGCTTGACTTGCTGCCCTGTTTTCCTCTGCATACGGCTAAAGAGAGTAATCAGAATCAGGAGTAAACCAATAGGCACGAGCGAGAAATAGAATGCGGTTTGTCCACCGTAGATTTCAAAAACGCGACCCGTAATGATGGAACCTGTGGTGCCGCCGAGCGCCGAAAAAATAACAATCAAACCCGCCATCGGCCCGTGCTGACGTAGCGGCAAACTGCTCAGTATGGCCGAGTTGATGGCCGGATAAATTGGCGCAATGAACAAACCAATCAGCGGAAAGACAAAAGCCGCTACGGGAGCATTTCCCCAGCCTGTTACGTTACTACCATCGACTGAGGCCGCTAGTGGTAAGGCCAGCAGCACCAGTCCCGCCGAGACAACCAGGCAAATCATCAGGAGCCAGTACCACGAAATGCGACTTAGCAGAACGCCCGCCAGAAACCGACCAGCCGCTGTAGAAGCGGCCAGAATGCTGGCCATCTGAATACTAAGCGAGGTGGGTAATTTCAGGATTTTGCTGTTAAAAGTCGGGAGCCAGCTCATAATTCCCTGCTCCATTAATACGTACACAAACGCTGTTATGACAAAAACCAGCACCACGGGCGTAATAGCCAGACGTAGCATATCGCTCAGATCGTCCATAATACCTTTGGTGGCTTCATGCTGAACGCTCGACTCATCGATGGACGTACTGAGCAGGAGCAGAAAAGCGGCCAGCGCAATGCCAGCCAATACGTAGTAAACCGTGAGCCAACTGGTCGACTTCAGGTTGATATCATCCACAAACGCGCTGAACAGAAAATAGCCTGAAAGAACACCAATCATAAAAAACGATTCCAGAAAATTCATAAAACTGGCGTGTTCGTTCGAGTCATTTGTTACCAGGCCGATGGTGGCAAATACGGACACTTTGATCAGCGCAAACCCCGCTCCCGTTGCCGCAAACAGCAATTTGGTTGTCCAGAAAGCCGGAACCTGCGGCATTAACAGACAAGCAACGGCGACCAGCCCCAGCGCCCCCAGCATCGATCGTTTGTACCCGATACGCGTTATATACGAGGCTACAATGAACGAGACAATCGCGATACTCAAATCCTTGAATGCTTCAAGAATACTGGCTGCGGATTCAGAAACGCTATAATTATTCTGGACCTGTAAAATCACCGTGCCGACACTGTTGAGCAGAATAGCAAAAACGAAATAATTAAGCAGTAGCGAAAGTTTAATGCGCCAGTGGGCCATTGGGTGCGGTGATTATGGAGTTTAGGACAAAAATATACGGTTTTCTTTCGACAGGGTTTACAAGATTGACGGGTTTTTCTTCTCATGAAATCATCCTGCAAATCCTGTCGAAAGAAAAACGTGTTGGCTAGAAACGGTTAGACGCACATTTCGCATTTTTGCTACGTTAATCCGTCTGACTATTGGACAAAACCCTCGTTTTCTGGTTACACACTATAGATCATCTTACGTATTCCTTTGGCAAATTCACCATTCCCAAAATCGCCCGACCAACTGTTTGGTACATTGTTTCGTGATGTACAGTTGAGCCACGTATTTACAGATTCCAAAACATTTGTCGACTGTGTACCCAAGCTGGCCCCCAACGATTTACTCGCGCTTTATGA
>NZ_JBMDWV010000174.1:0-21115 GCF_048594605.1 Spirosoma sp. | reverse complement strand
ATCATCGACAGTGCTTACCCTACTTCTTCACTGGCCGGCTACCTGTATCCATCGCTCAAGAATGAAACGCTGAATTGCCCTAACGGCCAGATTACGATTTACGGATGGTCTTTTCGGGCGGCTCAATAAGGCTAAACTAACCAAGTAGGTGTTAAAGATTTTAAGCATGTCTTTGATGCATAATGGATTCATTTACAGTTTATTAAATAACATGCTGTTTTATGACTAACACTTTACCGAATAGCTATTTTTGTCTTAAATAGTGTGAGCGAGAGCCGCACTTTTACTTACATTAGAGACAAATATAGTTTTGTGCTCGGTGTCGGCGTTTTCCTCCTAATATGCCTGATTTCCGCTGTCTCCCTTCTTTTCATTGACTCATTGATAAAGCTGGGATGGATTGGTTATTTTATTTTCGCCAATGGGCTAGCAACTGCAATTATTTGGGCCGCTAACTATTTTATGCCTGAAGAAGGTACTTTTACCATGAACGTTAGTGAAATTATTATTGACGAACAACATTACCAAACATGTGCGTCGATTAGCTGTAGTGACTCATAAGGGCCAAATTGACCGATCATCAAGTGTACAAAATGGTACTGTTATTATCGGGGGACCTTCTGTTGAAGTAGGAGCAACTGTCATCGCTCATCAGGCAGCTAATGTTTCTAAGGGAGTTCTAAATGGTATTATCTCAGTAATTGGCGATGGCATCCGTGATGTCAATTACAAACTGACTTTTCAATATGGTAATAAAGAAATTAAGTTGGCAGGCGGTATGACGGAAAAAACGCAATTTATTTATTCGACCGTTTAGTGGATATTATGGCTTAACATATGCTTAACATTTTAGAATTATGCTATATAAGAAAGGATATTCGGTTCTATTTCTAATTCCACTCATTTTGGTTTTGGGTTGTTCTAAAAAAGAAGTGGTTGATCCACGTGATCAATATATAGGCACTTATGCAACCATAGTAACTTATTCTCAGAAAGTTACCGCTACGGGTTCAACCACGAATGGCTCATTAGCAACCTCTTATCTGTTTGCAAAAGGGAATTCAATAGATGAGATACTAATAAAGGCAGCAAATAGTACCAGCACAGATATTCCTACGACGATTAAACTTTCTGGCTCAACTTTTACCCTTGCCCCCTATACAGCCCAAGGGACAGTTTCGGGAGCTCCTATAACCTTCAATGTCACAGGGTCGGGTTCGTTTTCGGGGAAATCAGTTAACATGACATCAACTTCGACTGGGGGCGGCATCGTTCTTACGGCTAACTATTCAGGCTCAAGACCTTAATAAACACGTAGTACGTATTTAAGGCTCGTTTGAATAAACTCATTATCTTGTGAACTAACGTCTTGCGGTTAATTATATGAGCAATATTTATTAGACTTGCTTATGCGTGTACTTCTAACCAGTTGGTTTGTAATCTTGGTGTTCTCGCACACCTGGGGCCAGGACCCGCAATTCTCTCAGTATTACTCTGCCCCGCTTTACCTGAACCCAGCCTACGCGGGTTACGCCGAAGGGGGCAGGGCCGCTGTCATTTACCGTAACCAGTGGCGCGATGCGGGGCAGTTCAACACCTTTTCGGCTTCGGCTGATGCAACTTATGAGTGTGGAAAGGTAAAGATGGGCGGGGGGGTATTTCTAATGAATGATCAGCAGAGCGCCGACATAAGAACAACTACGGGGGGCGTAGTCTTGGTGCCTCTGGCGATAAAAGCTGAGACGTATTCCGTACGGACGGGCCTATACGTTGGTGGGGGGCAGCGGAATTATCAGTTAGGAAGAGGCATTTTTGTCGATCAACTCACAACGACCGGCGTCGCTGGACAGTCAAACGACCCGCTTGCCGGCCAGGCCCTCTCGAAAACTTTCTTTGATGTTGGGTTGGGTGGAATCGTTGACTTTGATTATTCCGGTTTTGGCAAAAACAAAGATTGGATTGGCATATCGGTTTACCACCTAAATCAGCCAAATGTCAACTTAGCAACTTCCCAGCCATATCGACTGCCGATGCGTATTAACTTACACATGGGTTCTCAGTTGCGAATGAATGGCTGGGACCTTACGCCTGTTGCCAACTTTCGAATGCAAAGTAGTATCCGCCAGCTTGACCTCGGTGCCTACGTTAACTATTACTCACCCAGGAAGGTCTCCACCTCCGCCGATTCGCCCGCTACGTACTCGTTAATTGTGGGTTTAATGTATCGGGGTATTCCGTTGTTGAAGACGGTAAATCAGACTACGCAGGATGCGTTGATTGGCCTGGTAGGTATTCAAAACAACAATTTGTCTTTTGCGTTCAGCTACGACGTAACCATCTCAAAACAAGCTGGCTATACTGGAAATACGTTTGAGTTTACGGTAAGTTACGTTAATCTGGGTTGGGTAGCCGGCTGCCTTGATTCCGATAGCCGACAAAGGCGACGAAATGCAAAGTTCCATATGCGCTGCCCCCGTTGACAACACCCCATTCGTTAATCCTATCCCTTCCATCTTTATGAACTTGCTCACGTTCCGGGACGTCTGTCTATCTACGCTACTCCTCGTTATGACGCTCTCCGTCCGTGCTCAACAGTTGGTGGAGTTTGATGCCTGTACCGGCAATCTCGAACGATGCGTAACCCTGACGGATACATTGTACGAAATGTGTTTCAACGTGAAACCTTCCCCAGCCTGTCCATTTACCAGTTTTGAGGTGGATTGGGACGATGGTCAAAAACAGTCTTACCCAACGGCTGCCCCCGTTGAAATCAGGCATAAGTACGACTTACGTACCTTTCTCAAAAACTGCGGAAGTGGCACCACGAAGCAGTTCAAGATTTTTATTACGACGAATTGCCTAGGCAACAACAAAGGGGCTATTCTTACCTTTAAGATTAAGCCAAGCGCCAATTTTCTCGTGGAGGCCTGCGAAGGGCGTCCGGCGACTATTCAGAACAGGAGCTGCCCTAATACAAATGATATGACCTGGCTCTGGGATTTTGGCGACGGCACGACCTCTGCCCTTGCTAATCCCAGTAAAACGTTTCCAGCAACGACGACTTCCTATAAAGTCAAACTAACCGCAACCAACAGTTGTGGCACGTCCACACATGAAGAGACCGTTCCGGTAAAGAAAATACCGGTGGCGAAATACAATGCCAGCGGCTACGTCGTCAATCCCGTCAATGTTACAGATACTGTTGTCTGTCTTTCCAACGGGGGAACCCTGGCTATGGATGCTACCATTTCCCTTGATGCCACAAGCTATTCCTGGCAAATCAGTCCGTCAACCTACCGGTTCATCAACGGCACGAATGCTAGTTCGCCTAAACCTCAGATTCAGTTTAACCGTTCCGGCACGTATACTGTCACGCTCATAGCCCGCAACAGCTGCGGTGTATCACAACCTATGGTCTGCACGCATAAGGTCGTTGACCTGCCCAGCCCTCGACTGCTTCCTCAGCCAGACACTTGTCAGGCGTTTAACTATGTAGTGGCCTCGCCGATAGCCGGAGCCACGTACACCCTCAATGGCACCGCTTTCTTGCCAACTCAATCCCAGCTGGTGAGTCCATCGACCACGCCCTATATTGTAGCCGTCAATCTGAGTAATACGTGCGGGAACCAGACCGTGCGCGACACTTTTCTGGTCGCCCCATCCGTCCCAGTGCATATCACAAATCCGGTCGGCTCCACAGTTCTCTGCACAAACGCCAGTCCTCTACTGCTCACCGCAGACCTGGCGGGCGGAACCTGGACGGGCACGAACCAGGCGGAGATTACCCAACAGGGTGGACGGAGTTTTTTCAACCCACGCACACCCGGCCGCGTCAGAATTACGTACCAGCGTGGCACCGGCGTTTGTGCGGTTAAAGATACCGTACTTATTGAGGTCCAAGGCATACAAGTAATCGCTCAAAGCGTCAGCGTCTGTTCCGGGCAGACTACAGTGGCACTTGAAGGCAGTCCCGCTGGCGGACGCTGGACAACCACTGACTGCGTGAACTGTCTTACAGGCAATCTACTTACTCTAACGGGAATAACCGCTGCGTCGATTCGGGTCAATTACGTCTTAACAACTAGTGGTGGCTGTAGCGCGAGTGCCGTAGCTACCGTTACAATTGGACAGCCCCAAACCAGATTTACTCTTGCCAATGGCTGTAGTGGTACGCCGATAAAAGCCGTTAATAATTCCATCGGAGCAACCACCTTTCAGTGGCTGGTCAATGGCAACCCGGTGTCTACGGAACGTGAGCCAGCGCTTCAATTGCCGACAGGTTCCGTTCGGGTTACCTTGATCAGTATGGCCGGTAGTTGCTCCAGTACCGTTTCGCAGGACGTGACCATCACAGCTCCCCCGGCCCTTATCAGCTTTACCCCCAGCGTAACGCACGGCTGCTCACCCTTACCCGTTTCTTTTCTGATGAATGGCATTGCTCAGCCGGGGGTAAACTACCAGTGGGATTTTGGGAATCAAACAAGCAGCACGTCCTTCCAGCCTGATCCTCAATCCTTCGAGAACAATGGTCGCCAACCGCAGTCCTTTATCATCACATTGAGCGGAAGCAACTCGTGCGGCAGCCTTCCCAAAACCACACAGATTATTACCGTACTGCCTAAAGCCAAAGCCCAAATCGGCGTCGATTCGACTACTATCCGTTGCCCACCCACGAACGTCACGTTTACCAACCGGTCGACGGGATTTAACGGGAACGTTACGTGGGATTTTGGCGACAGGACACCACCAATTAGCAGTACTGCCCCCGTGGTGAGCCACGAATACCAATCGCCTGCCATGAAACAGATATATACGGTTCGACTAACGGTGAACAGTGATTGCGGTTCCGACATCGATTCCACGCAGATAACGGTTTTCCCGAAAGAGGTTATACCAAGCTTTACCATTAGCAAGAACCCGATCTGTGTTGGCGACAAAATAACGTTTATGGACGCTTCGACGCCCGTACCCGCGCTTGTTAAATGGGAAATTGATGGACACTTGCTGGAGGGGAAAACAGTGAGTTATAATCAATTTACCAAACCAGAAACCCGGTACACGATTAAAATGACGGTCTATCCGGTATGTGGCGGGTTTGCCACGCGGGAGCAAACCATTATAACCGGTCCTATACCGACCGGCGATTTCAAAGTACCTAACGTCAACTGTGTGAGTCAGCCGGTATCCATCACGAACACCTCAGACGCCCGCTTAAGCTTTAAATGGAATTTTGGGGATGGCTCGCCTACTGATTCAATGTTCTATTCGCCAACGCACACATACGCCGGCAACAGAGACACCTATATAATTGCAATGACAATTACTGGATTTCCGACTGCTTGTACGGCCGTTGTTTCACATCCTATTGCGCTTCGGCAAGGAAGTCAGCCTGCATTTCGTATCGCTAATAACGGCGTGATCTGTTCGGATACAATCGTCACAATGGAGGATCAGTCACAAAATGCAACCGCATGGAAATGGTATGCCAATGGACAACTTATTTCGACAGCCAAAAATCCTCAAATAAAGCTTAACCGGGGGCATT
The DNA here is from genome assembly GCF_048594605.1 of Spirosoma sp. Classification (GTDB taxonomy): domain Bacteria; phylum Bacteroidota; class Bacteroidia; order Cytophagales; family Spirosomataceae; genus Spirosoma. The sequence continues at coordinate 15,570 of NZ_JBMDWV010000174.1, read as the reverse complement.
ATGACATAAAACTGTGGGCGAGCAATGGCGCTTGCGCTGACTCCCTTACCCAGCAGGATGCCGTGTTAGTGGATACCTGTACCCTTTATGTAGCCAGCGTTTTTACACCAGATGGGAACAATATCAGCGACCGCTTCAATATATACGGTAGTAATCTAACGAAGATTCACGAGATGCGAATTTTCAATCGATGGGGTGTTCGGGTATACGAAGCAACAAATCTAACGCCCAATTCACAAACGGAAGGCTGGGATGGCCAGCACAACGGTCAGCCATTACCAGCGGATAATTATGTGTATGAAACGATAGTGGAATTCGTAGGCGGTTCTGTTAAAAAACGAAGAGGTGTGCTTACCTTGCTTCGTTGATCGGACGTTTTTCTGAACGGTGGCCAAGTAGGAGGGAAGGGGCTGGAAACGGCCCTTTCTGCGTTCAATAAAACCGTTCATTTTAATCGTTCAGCCTTTTGAACCTCTACGCCGTTTAATTGGACAGTTTTAATGAGCTGAAACACAACACCACTAGCAAGCGAGTGATGTTGTGTTTCAGCTCATTAAAACTGTCCAATTATAGCCCAATTTTTTGGAAGAGCCTTTGCCAAAAGCCCCGAACGGGTTCTTGTTCAACCGATTCAATCTCATTTTCGGTTGAGGCTTCCAACACATCGTCCGCTTTACTGAAATGTATCCGTTTTCTAATTTGGTCTTTTCGCCGACCTTCCTCAATTTCATCTTGGGACCACCTCCCTGCCCATTGTATTTCACCTCCCTTAATCCAATAGTGTGATTGGCAATCAAAGCTCCAATTCCCGATTGATGGGCTAAGTGAAATAGCATCACCATTAAACATAAGCTCCCAATCGGTAGGCGTTATTGGCGTAATAACTTTATTGCCACAGCCACACGCACAATTGTGTGCGGCTGTGCAATAGTCGATGGAAACGTAAAGCACGCCTTCGTCTAGCTTTTCCGGAATGAATTTAACGAAGTTATGCCGCAAGGCCTTGATCATCATTGTACAATTCCGAATTATTAATTGCGTACAGGCTATTGTGCTCTCTCTCCAAATCATGGTAAAAGCCGTTTAGCTTTTTCCACTTGATGACTGCCAAGTTGGCGTTAAGCGCGTTTAACTCCGCAATCTGAATATTGGCGTCATAGTCATTATTACCCTGCTCACCGACAGGCAGTCGCTTCGGTAAATGGTCATTCTGGTTCTCAGTAGCGGTCGTTACGCGAATCATACCTGTTAAACGACCTTCCACTAAATTAACCCCTAAACCAACATCGATAAACGCAGTGCCTCGTGATCGGAAATGGCTCGCCATTAACCCTCTTGCCTGATTTCGGTCTAGACTGATGAAAACAAAATTCATGTCGTCGAGCTCTATAAGGTTGTCCGCGGTTACGTACTGTGGATGAGCGATGATTCCTTTATGCATTTTCGAGTAAATGGTACAGTAATACTCCACTTTCAGCGGTTCCGAATCTAACTCCTCAAGTGAAGCGGCTCCCGGCGAACGAAAGGCATTGTGTGTGTGCAGGACATCGCCATCAAACAAGTGGATCTCCGAAACGGGTGTTTTAGCCAACAAATCTAAAATATATGCGCCTGTCCCACCCAATCCAACAATCGCCACTTTCTGGCCTTCAAGCTTAGCATTTAACGGATAGATATTGGCCCGGCCTGAGTTCGTATCTAGGTATTGGAAAGGCGAAGTTTCCTCTTCTGTCGGCACAACCTTAAACGTTTTCTCTGTGACTTCTGGATACAGCGTCTTTGCCGGGGCCGAAATAATGTCAGCATATCGCGTTACCTTGTGATAGTAGTCAGCGTATCCTTCGGGTGGTTTATTCGAAAAAGCAAACTGTACAATCACTTCCGGGTATAATTGCTGAGGGCAATTCTGGTGCTCGATACCCGAAATCGGTCTGCCATTACTTCTGTGCGGATATTCCCCTGTAAAGTAAATAACGTGATAGCTTGGCCGTGTGGTCGTTTGCCCACTGGTGTCGAGTGATGTTACCAAGGTGCCGTAGTATAGCTCCCGGTTAGCGTTCAGGTAAGGAATATGATGCACAAGCAGGTAGGGTCCTCTTAGCTCTATCTCATACCCTTCGTCGCGCAGACGCTTTAGGTCCGGGCTATGATTTATCAGTGGCTGTTGCATTGAATTGCATCTCGTTTTTGACCTTTACAACGCTTCCGACATCCATTGACCCTTTATGGTTTTGCTTGGGCCCTTTCGAGTAAGCCACCGTGTATTCCATCTGTCCATTGTTGTTATTCTGACCAAAGGCCAGTACAATAACCTGCTCGTAGGAGATTGTTTTTTGTGTCCATCGCTTCGGCGTTGCGTTGACAATCAGCGTGTACTCTGCTTTTTCTTTCGAGAAGAAGTGCTCCTTGCTGGGGCGGGCCAAATTCACAATCACGCCAGGCCGAATTAATTCATCCTCGAAAGGCGGGGCTATTTTCAGGTATACTTCATCTTCGTCGTCAATCTGACCTAATTCTTTAATCTCTTCGAGGGAGATATATTGCTTAAACCAGATGTGGTCTACACCATTTATGGATAGGTCCAGCTTTTTACGAACGTAGAAGTATTCAATTTCCGGTCGGGCCAGATTGACGCGGGCATCATTCATGATCAACTCATCCACCCAAGGCTTGGCCACAGAGAGATAAAGTTCTGTATCGAGCGGAATCCCAGCGCCGAGTTTTATTTGCTGACCTGTTACGTATTGCTCCTTCGAGTTGAAGCTTTTTCCCTCTACGATGTATTCTAAAAAGGGAGATTTCGGCTCAACAGGAGCCAAGGAATTATTAGTCTGCGACATTGTCGTAAACAGTTTAGTTGGTTAAAGAAAATTTTATGATCTCGAGTACGTGTAGTACTTGATAATGGCACGTAGCCACTGTTACAGATTTTCTTTCAGCGTCAACTTGAGTTTGTTAAACAATGCAGGCACTATCAGCGGACAAAAGGCCGCCTAATAGCTTGGGCCACAGAAAACTTGGATGCTATCAAGGAAGAACTTAACTTTGAAGTGTCCAATTTCTTAGTCATCAGAAGCTTGCTAAGCTTCGTGTTTCTTCGGTGATGATCCAAGCCAGGTGGTCTCCGCCTGGCTATTTTTTTATACTAAATCGTGTATAAGGTCGATATTTAAGCTCATTCCGCTACTGATTACTTCTTGCAATAGCCCTACGGAAACACTTTCATAAGTTGAAATGGAAATTCCGAATTGCTGAAATGCGATCACTCTCAAAAGGTGATCCTCTGTTACAAGTGTGTATCCTTTGGAACGGGCGTAAATAACTGCATATATAGTTCTGGCAAGAAACCTGGAGCAGCAACCTGCTTTGAGAGTCCACACCGACGCCATTTGGCGATCATTCAGTGCAACCACTTTTATTTTCCCTTGGTTGACCATCTGCTTTGCCAAGGCAAGATCAGCCATTGAAAATGTACTTGTTACTGGTTGCTCCGAGTAACATCCATCGGGAATGTAAAACTGCACATCATTAGCTTCCAGATGATTTAGTATGCCAAAACGTTGCAGTTTTACCGGCAAACTCATCTCCGTCACAACCAGATTTTTCATTTACTTAAGTTTTTGGTAATAGATATCACGAAAGTCCGCCTCGCTATATTTAGGACCCGCCAATTGAGCTGCTTTATCAAGGCCAATCTTTCGTTCGCTAAGGCATCGATATAGCATTTGCAGAAACCGTTGTGGCTCTTCTTCGCCAAGGTAGTAGCCGTATTCATGGTCTTCGAAAGCACTCATTTTCCAGTTTTGATAAGCCTCATAGGTAATGAGTTTCGCCATTCGGGCTCGCACCATAATCGCGTAAACTGACATACCGTACAACTGCTTAATTCGCTGTAATTCAGGCATTGAAATTGCCGTTCGATTCTTACCGAATTCAGCGATCAGAATGTCTGTTGGCAATAGCACGGCACCAGCAAACGCGTTACAATACTTCTCTATATCATCTAGCGAGAGGTCGTCTGCCATAACCAAAAGTAGATGCCCCAGTTCATGTAGCAGGGTAAATCGAATACGGCAAACGTCCTGTGGCCGATCATTGAGAATGACAACCGGAAACTTCCTATTATCCACCCATCCGGAAAGTCCCTCATGCGTATAGGTATAGCCAAACTTGACCTTTATTATTCGAATCCCTCGTTTTTCAAGCACATCCACCAGGTTGTGTAGTGGACCATCCCCAAGCTTCCATTTCTTACGGAGTTGAAAAGCAGCCTTCTCCGCATCCTCCGCCGTTTTAACCGGATCGATGCCTTGCAATGGATTTTCAAACGGTTTAGTCTCTTTTGCAATGGTTTCAAGTTCCATATAGCCCGAAAGAGCGTCGCTAGCAATTTGCTCGACTGTGATCCGTTGATCGGGTGATAGTGACATTCCCTCTCTATAATTGATCGCGTTCAATCTAAAGGATACTCGATGCGCGGAGAAAAAATACTCTAAATTTTGACCCAGTGCTTTCGCAATGGAAAGTAGCGTAGTGCTGTCAGGGTTACGAAAGCCATTTTCATAAGTACTAATTGCTTGTTTAGAGATACTCACTTGATTCGCTAACTCCTCCATGGTCATGCCTATTTGCTGCCTGGCGCGGGTTATGTTGTATGCAAGGGTGTTATTCATAAGGTTTATGGTTGCCGTGTACAAACGTATAAAAATTAGAAAGTACACGCAAGTGGTTTGTGGAAATAATTTTTTTATTAAGTTTATAGTGCTAATAGTCAATGTATTATATAAAAAATATTTTTTTAAATTATTATTTTGCCGTGGACTGCATTAAAATAAAAGATTACTCCTGATGATATTTTTTGCTGTAACACAATTAATTAGATATTACCCTAATGTAAACTTTGCCTTATTAAAGCATGCTTTGATAAAAGCCTGGGTTTGTAGTTAAAGAAACTGGTCAATATCCAGTTGACTTCACGAATGAAAATTTACTAGTTGCAAGACCTAGGTTACTTAGAACTGATTGCTTTGGGACGCCAACATAGGCTCGTTAGCTGGCACGGAGTGTATAGACTTTAACTAACCAATTACAGGCGATTTATTCAGCCTCTTCCTCGCCCAAAAGTCTAAGTTTAACTATCTTGGGTGACGTTTCTTTGCCATTTACTATGCAATTTTCAGAGTTAATCACTACGTTGGAAGGTTTACATCAGCAGCTTAGTCAGCAGGCGGCTCGTCAGGCTGATCAATTATTGACCCTTCGCAACTATCTGTTTGGATTTTATATCGTTGAGTTCGAGCAACATGGCACTGACCGCGCGGCTTACGGCCAACAACTGCATAAACGCTTATCTGTTGAACTGCAAAAACACGCTATCAAGAGTGTGTCAGATCGCTCCTTGCGGCAGTATCGTCAGTTTTACCTAACCTATCCTCAAATTTGGCAGACGCTGTCTGCCAAATTCAAACTACCTGATTTTGATCTCATTCGCCAGGAAGATGTTACAAGTAATGCGAGTATTGATAAGGACTTACCTACGCTCAATCCATCTCTCTTGCTGGATCGGCTAACGTACTCCCATTTTGTCGAACTACTGAAAGTCGATAATCCATTACTTCGTCGCTTTTACGAAGTCGAAGCGCTCAAAAACAATTGGAAGGTTCACGAGCTAAATCGAGCTATTACAACGCTTCTAGCCGAACGCACCAGCCTGTCAACCGATAAAGCGGCCGTGATTGCCCGTATTCAGGAGAATCAACCGACTGGTCTGGAGGATTTAATACGGAATCCATACTTGCTGGAGTTTCTAGGCTTACAAGAAAAACCGGAATACACCGAAAACGACTTCGAAAAAGCCATCATCGACAATTTACAGGACTTCTTACTGGAGTTGGGACGAGGCTTCTGCTTTGAGGCCCGGCAAAAGCGCATCAGTTTCGGAAATCGTCATTATCGGATCGACCTAGTTTTTTATCACCGAATTCTGAAGTGTCATGTGCTGATCGATCTCAAAATCGGTGAATTCGACCATGCTGATGCCGGACAGATGACCGTTTACCTCAACTATTACAAAGCCAATGAAATGAGCGCAGGTGATAATCCGCCAGTTGGTATAATCCTCTGCGCCAGTAAAGACAATTCCTTAGTAGAATATGCCACCAGTGGTATGGCAAATGAAGTGTTTGTCTCTCAATACTTAGCTGAATTGCCTGATAAAGAGCAACTCCAGGCGTTTATTGAGCGGGAAAGCCGGAGTATAAATGATTAATAAAATAGAAGCTCATAGATATGTAACATAAACTGTTCCTAAGCAGAATGGCTTTAGAACAGCTTTTTACTGTTGATTCTTCTTGAAATTCTCAGCTTGCTCGAAAATGTCGGTATACACTTCGTCGCGCTCAACGGGTGGATAGCCGTGTTCATCTAACAGTAAAATGATTCCTACTTTCAGTGATGCCTTAATATCCTCACGTTTATTCCAATCTGGAAAACTCGCCTGTCCATCGACTAAGTTTTTGACGGCTCTGGCCAGATCAATTAGCTTATCTTCAGGGTATGTAAAACCATATTTTAAGCAGAGTGCCTTGAGTATATCGTAGAAGGCTTTTTCCTCAAAATCGATTCCCAGTTCATTGCCAGCTGAAAATTCCTGACGGGCTTCCCAGATCAGGTTGGTCAGCTGCTCGGCGATCTCCTCAAATACCTCACTCCGCAGCACATCATTCTGACTACGATCGTTATAGCGATCCACCAGTGATTGCATACGCCTTGAAAAATCGATACCTTTTATCCGGTTAACCTTTTTTAGCTCACCAATTACTTTAGCGAGTAATTCATGAAGCAGCTTGATTTTCGTGTTGGGTAGTTTGATTTTGTTAAGCTTCGCCAGGTAGTCTTCGTCAAATAGATCCTGCTCGGTTTGGCCTTCATCACCAATTTTATACAATTCTTCCACGCCCTCACTGGCCAAGGCATCTTTAATCATATCTCGTACCCGCGCGTTCATCTGAGCCGTGTCGGGGGCGTCACCTTTGGTCAGTTTGAATAGAATGCTTCGAACGGCCAGATAAAAGTAAATGGTATCGCGTTCGATTTGTGCGATTTCCTCTCGTCCGCTACAAATATCGTAGGCCGCTTTGAGTCGTTGTACCAGACCCACATAGCGGGTTTCGGTATCTTTTGTCTGCTGCACATACTCGACAGCTAAATTCAGCGTATGCAGTTGTTGAAGATTCGTACCCGAAAAATAGAGACGACTGTCAAATTTATGAAAGAGTTTCGCCAGCAAGTCGAGGTAGTCTTTGACAATGACAACTGACGCCATCACGTCTTCGCTATTCTTCTCTTCACCTTTACCAAACTTAGCTAGAGCAAGGTTCATCTGTTTCCGAAAGCCGATATAATCGACTACCAACCCTTTTTCTTTCCCTTCGTACTTCCGGTTAACGCGCGAGATTGTCTGGATCAAATTATGTTCCTGAATAGGTTTATCGATATAGATCGTGTCCAGGAAGGGCACATCGAAGCCCGTCAGCCACATGTCGACAACGATGGCGATCTTGAAGTTCGATTTGGCCGTTTTAAACTGGCGGTCTAGTTCTTTACGATACTCTTTAGTACCGAGCAAGTCGTATAGTTCTTTGGGGTCATCCTTTCCACGAGTCATAATCATCTTGATCCGCTCGATTGGTTTGATCTCCTTAGCTTCCTTATCCGATAATACAGCCCCTTCTTCAGCTACTCGTACCTCGTTCCATTCAGGCCGTACCGCAATGATCCGTTTGTATAAGTCGTAGGCAATTTCGCGGGAACTGCACACGAACATGGCTTTCCCTTTGATAGAGGCACCCTCGGTAAGGCGATTTTCGTAGTGTTTAATGAAATCGTCTGCCAGAACCTGCAACCGTTTCGGGTCACCTAGAATGGCGTTCATATTCGCCGTTTCTTCTTTGCTCTGCTCAATCTGGTAGGCATTGGCGCCAGCTTCAGCAGCTTCTTCATAATACCGCTCGATTTTTTCGAGTTGGCTGTTATTGAGAGCTACTTTTGCCGACCGGCCTTCGTACACAATACGAACGGTTATCTCGTCACGTACCGATTCGGTCATGGTGTAGGTATCCACCACGGGACCGAATACATCAAGTGTTGCGTCTATTGGCGTACCCGTGAAGCCTACGTAGGTGGCATTAGGCAGGGAATCCCGCAGATATTTTGCAAACCCGTATGATTTGCTGACTCCCTCGGCCGTTACCCGCACTTTCTGTTCCAGATTGGTCTGAGTGCGATGAGCCTCATCTGAAATACAGATGACATTGGTGCGATCGGTGAGGAGCCGGGTGTCTTCCGTAAATTTGTGGATGGTAGTCAGGAAAACACCCCCGCTGTTCCGGCCCGCCAGCATCGTCCTCAACTGCTCGCGGCTGTCTACGCTCACCACAGTGTTATCACCGAGGTACGTTTTAGCGTTGGTAAACTGTCCTGATAGCTGATCGTCGAGGTCAGTGCGGTCGGTGATCAAAATGATCGTGGGGCTAGCAAAATAGGCGCTTTTCATCAGCAGTCGCGTCAGAAAGAGCATGGTGAAGCTCTTGCCGCAACCGGTGGCCCCGAAGTAGGTACCTCCTTTGCCATCGCCGTCGGGCTTCTGCGTTTTCTTGATGTTATCATACAATGACCGGGCTGCATAGTACTGGGGGTAACGACAAACAACCTTTTCAGTCTTCTTTGAGCTATCGGGCAGGTAGATAAAATTACGAATAATGTCACGCAGGCGGGCGTGGTCTAGCATTCCCTGAATCAGGGTATATAGACTTTCTACTCCGTCTACATCTTTGGCTAGCCCCGCCACCCGACGCCAACCATAGAAGTACTCATAAGGGGCAAAGAACGATCCCGCCTTGTTGTTAAAACCATCGCTGATGACGCAGAAAGCGTTGTATTTAAAAAGCTCTGGGATGTCGCGCTGATAGCGAACGGTAAGTTGTTTGTAAGCGTCGAACAAGGTGGCTTCTTCCCGGATGGCGCTCTTAAACTCGAATACCACTATGGGCAGGCCATTGATGTATAGGATACCGTCGGGAATACGCCGTTCGGTGCCGACGATCTCCAGCTGCGTCACAAACTTGTAAATGTTTTGGTCAGCGGAATGGGTCATGGCGGGATCAGCCACTACGTGTTCTAATTGCTTCGTAGCTGATTGACGTTGTTGCGACAGACCCCTATAGTCGATTAGCTCAATGAAAATATCTTTTTGCCGCCGGTCTTCGCGGGTAAACGTGAAGCCGTCAGCTAACTGACGCATGACAATCTTGTTGGACTCGTAAAGATCAGATGCCGGTAGAGCATTTAGTTGTCGGATGATCGAGTCGACTTCAGAGTTCGTCAGCCCCTCAGCTTTGTACCGCCGGAGCAAATAGATACGTAGGTCGTCCTCGATCAGCACCTCCTCCGGAGTACGGGTGAGCGTTTCGCCTAAGTGGTGTGGGTAATGTTGGCTCGCCAGCAGTTGGCAGAATAACTCTTCCAGCGCGGCTTCAGTGAAATGTTTCATTAGTGTGGCTACAAAGCTTCGTAGTACGTTTTGATCTTTTGGGCCATTAGCTGCCGTCGGTCCATCAGAAACGTTTCGTATTGCGTGTGATCGAGTGTATCTAGGTTGAACGGAATATCGTTGTGAGCAAGGTTGTCCAGCAAGTCCTGCTCCGAGTCGAGCGTGCTGAGGTCCAACTGGCCTTGCCCAATCTGCTCCCTTACCTTGCGCAGATAATCACCGGGAGCCATCGCTCCAATTTTGATATTGGTTGACTGTTCAGTAAAAACGTAGTTGGCTACCTGGTTATACAGCTTCTGGGGGAAATTGGCTTTAGTCAGATACTTCTTCGGAAAAATATGATGGACATCGCCCCGCTGCTCAATTAGACTATTGATGCGCATGCTTTTAGCCAGAAAGGCAGGGGCATGGTTATAGCATTGAGCCGCTAGATACACGTTATAGGCGTTGTTACCAGTAGCCGAAGTTTCCAGATCACTCACCAGCCGATAATCCCAGAAGCCTGCCCCGAGGTTGGTCTGTTCCATTTGGCTCAGATACGTGGCAATCCCTTTTTCGTTAATCTGTTTGATGTCTTCATCAATCATTGATTCTGACGAACCGGAATAGCGACCAATTAATAGTGACAGCACCAACCACCGCTTCACGTAGTGCTGCACTTCAGCTTCCGACATGCCCTGCGCCCGTAATTTAAGATAAAGAGCATACGAGAAGTTGAGGCTATTTTTCGACGAGATCAACCGATTACTGATGAAGCCTGCCGACTTTACCAGCATTAGAAAACGCTGATAGTTCGTCTGGTTGACGAAGTCGAGCAAGCCCACCGACAGTTTCTGAAAACTTTGTTCGGCAATCTCGTCTTCGTAGCTACGCGTTTCAAAGTTCCGACCTGACAGTAGAGCCACTAGATCACTGAATCGGCCTCGACTGAACTGATAGGTGTAGGCCACTCGTAATACGTCGATGTAGTTGGGTACATAGAGTGCATCATGGCCACTGGCCATCCAGCGAATGGCTCCATAATAATTGTGGCTGTGGAAGGCGGGGTCGTTGTCGACAATGTGTTTATTGAAATCCTTGTCGACCAGCAGCCGGCAAAAATAATCGACCAGCTTCCGCATCGTGTTGCCACCATGCTGCTCATCAGCAGCAATTTTCGACATCACAAAATCGGCATTACTCAGTACTACCCCCTTCTGATTGATGCGGATGAAAATTTCGGTAACGGTATCGATATCGAGCGTATGGTCGAGTTCGATAATACCAACCTGCTTGGTCTTGATGGCTTTGAGATTCTCGATCCGCTTTTCAACCAAATCTTCATCGGCATTGGAATTCAGAGCCATGTAGTCGCGCCGGGCCTTGCCAATGGAAATTTCTTCGTTCAGAATGGGGTGGATGCTATTGATCCATTCTGAGCTGTTTTCGTAGGCTTTATTAAAAACGTCGAATGTCTCGGTAAGCGGATTAAAAGCGATACGAATGTTAACCTGCCGGTAGTTGTAGTCAAGTACGCGTTGACCTACAATAGCTGCGGTGAGGGCCGTAACACGCTGCTGTCCGTCGATGAGAACCTTTCTACCAGCGGACAGCTCACCGTTTTTCAGTTTTACATCGGGATTGCGCCAAGTGATAATGTAACCCACAGGATAACCCTTGTAAAGCGAGTCGATGAGGTCACGTACTTTAGATGCTTTCCAGACGAAAGGCCGCTGAATTTCTGGAATGTCAATTTCACCCGATTTAATCCAAGTCAGCAACGTCTCAATCGGTTGCTGATGTACACTATATTTAGCCATGTATCGGTTCTTCGATCGTCGAGAGTTTAGAAAGAAGAAGGTTACTTAAAGAATAAAGTAAATGGGTCTCTCGTATTAATACTTTTATCTTATGAAATATTTTTCTTTCAATATTTTCGAACCTCTCAATTGTAGTTTTCTTTGGTACTATTAAGCGATGTAGATGAATGTGATTTCTATTTAAGGTTGGGACTGCAGAGCCACTATTGTAATCGCTAATATTGATGGATTTCAAAATATAATAAGCGAAAATAGGCGTTGCATTTTTATAGCTTTTAACCCAAAGGGTAGTATTTAGTGGCCAAAAATCTTCTTCGATGTAGAAAACTTCACCTAACGAACCACTTCGTCCGGTTACAACACCTGGACCTTTTACTTTAAAATCGTTGTGATACTCCGCAACTCCAGTCGAAGCGTATATAGGATACAATCCATTTTTCCTATGCTGAGTTGCTAAATCAAACCCCCGCTGAAGTTCAAGCAAATCAATTAGTTTTCCAGCCTCCCATTTCTTAGGTATTTCTCCCAACTCACTGTCAATCATTTCACCCCCATTACTTTTGTAAGGCTGACCATTTTCATCTGGGAATTCAAAATCGACAAACCATTGTTTATAAATAGTCTGTGCCGTCTCTTCCAGCTTCGTAATCAGTTGCTTATTCAGCGCAATGCGGTTTGTAATGGTATGATACTCTTTGATTATTTCCCGTTGTTTATCGATGTCCGGCACGGGCAAATACGTATTACAGAGTTCATCCCAATCAAATACTTCACGAGCGCTGCCATGGCTCTTAAACCTGGCATATCGATCAAATTCCGGTCGTTGGAACCACATCATTAAATACTCAGGCAGCAACTGTTCAGTGTCAATGATTTTAAAAACTGTGTAGGCTTGCGAAACGATAGCTTCTTCGTAATCGTCTAACAACGCAATAGACACTTTATCACCGTTTCGAGAAGTTACTGGGCCATACGCAAACTGATTTTGTCTGACGATTTTATACGTAGACATATCCGTGCCGATAATATTGGCGATAGACGGAATAAATTTCTTCTGAATACTTACTCCCAGCAGCAACGTAACGGACATATTTGTGTCTCTCTCATTGACTTCTTGGATGTAATTACCCAATCGCTTATAATTCGATTGCATAGCCTAATTCGCTGAATACAGTAAGTAAATCGTTTTTCGATTGTGCTTCGGCCCGGAACAGGTTGATAAATTCGGCTTGCAACGTCTGCATTTTTTGCTCGAAATCAATGTTTTCGTCGCGGTTTACAAACTCGATGTATTTGCTCGGCACCAGCGAGTAATCTTTACCATGAATTTCTTCGATATGGGCCGAGTAGCAATATTCAGGTACGTTTCGGTAAGTATTGGCTTCCTGTTGCCAGTCATGATATGTGGCCACGATGTCGGCAATGTGCTGCTCCGAAAACTGCACAAACTTCTTCTCAAAAGGCTCACCGATCTGCCGCAAATCCATAAATAGAATCTCATCTTCTCGGTCACGGTAATGGCGCTCGGTATCGCCAAGGCTACGGCTGTGCTGTCGCTTATTCTTGTTGATAATCCAAAGCGTCACGCTGATGTCAGTCGTATAAAACAGGTTCCGAGGTAGCACCAGAATAGCTTCAACTAGTTTGTTCTCGATTAGCGTCTTGCGGATTTTATATTCTTCACCACCACCACTCAGCGCGCCGTTGGCCAGAATAAAACCCGCCACGCCGTTGTCGGAAAGCTTCGAGACCATGTTCAGAATCCAGCCGTAATTAGCGTTACTACGAGGAGGTACGTCATAACCGCGCCAGCGCGGATCGTCGGTCAGTTCGGTAGCGGCACGCCAGTCTTTCTGGTTAAACGGCGGGTTGGCCATAATAAAATCGGCCTTGAGGTCCTTGTGCTGATCATCGGCAAATGTGTCGGCAGCTTTAAGACCAAGATTAGCTGTAATCCCCCGAATGGCGAGGTTCATCTTTGCCAGCTTGTAGGTCGTACCTGTATACTCCTGCCCATAAATAGACACCTCTTTTTTGTTACCGTGGTGGCTTTCGATAAACTTCACCGATTGCACAAACATCCCGCCAGAGCCGCAGGCTGGGTCATAAATGATACCCCGGTACGGTTCAATCAATTCCGTTATTAAGTTGACAATACTCTTAGGTGTATAGAACTCACCCTTGCCCTTGCCTTCCGCCAGCGCAAACTTCGATAGGAAATACTCGTAAACCCGGCCTACCAAATCGTGCGCCTTATCTTTGAGCGTATCCAGGTTATTGATTGTATCGAGCAGCGATGCCAGTTTCGCGCTGTCCAGGCCAAGCCGTGAGAAGTAGTTGTCGGGCAGTGCACCCTTAAGAGCTTTATTCTTCTGCTCGATGAGATGGAGGGCGGTGTCGATCTTCAGTGCGATGTCGTTCTGCTTAGCGTGCTGAATGATATAGCTCCATCGTGATTCCTCGTCGAGGTAAAACACGTTGCTCATGGTATAGAAGTCGGGCATATCGATATATTTCTCCCGCCCCTGATTAATGAGCGACTTCCGGTGTTCTTCGAATTTATCACTGGTGAATTTGAGGAAGATCAGACTAAGCACGACATGCTTGTATTCAGCGGATTCTACGCTTCCTCTTAATTTATTAGCTGATTCCCAAAGGGTTACTTCAATGCTCTTTTCTTTTACCTGTTTTTTCTCTTTTGCCATTCTGGTGGATGAAACCTTCAGCTGCACCTTCTGAAGATTAGTTTAAACTGTGGTATATGCACTCCCGTCTTTAGTAAACTAAGTGATTCAGCAAAATAACGGTATTAGGTCGATAATTCGGTGAGTAGGGGCAGGACATAGTTCGCGACATGAAGTCTGCTTTCCCATATGTAAATTGTGCCAATTTGTTGTTTAATACGCTGAGGTAGATGGGCTAACGATCTTGTTTTCAATGATACTTCTTCCCAGGGATTCCCTGTTGCTGGCGCAATAATGCGTTCTCCTAAGCAATTTATTGTCAAGGTATTACCATTAAACGATAAGGTTGTAATATCGTCTTCAGTAGCCTCATCAGATTTTTTTCGCATTTTTTGGACAATGAGCTTAAAATAGTCGTGCTCAATAGTTGCTGAAGGCTTTTGGCTATAAGCTAGTTTCGATTGCTCCCAAGGTAGGAGAGATTTCCAGAGCAAGCCTTGATGATACCAGGCGGGGACATTTTTTGCTTCAAAATCACGTCCTAATTTAAAAGAAAGGAAGGCAACGCCCTGCTCGAAGGAATCCACTTCTTGAGGGATTTCAAATTCAATAAGACCTAATCTTCGCTCAGTTTGATTTATTCCTGAGAAATAGACTATATCTTTAAGATATCTGTTCATTGCCTCAACGGCTACTAATTTAAAATTTCCAAAATCCAATTCAAGTCTAGAATCGGAAGTAGAGCGGAAGCCTATTTTTTTTAATATTTCGTATAATGAAACTTTGGACATGATAACTATTAGCTAATCGATGATAATGCCTGATTTTTCTATGTAGTATATTGGCTATAAGCTTGATACAGTATATCTCTAATCTTATCCCTCAGTCCGTATGGCTCAACTACTACTACATCCCTACCAAATTCTAATACCCTGGCTTCTAATTCTCGGTTTAATTCCACTAAAATCCGTACCTCCAACTGACCATTAGCTAGCCAGGTTGTTTCTTGGGTAGAATGTATCTTCTTGGTCTCAACATATTTTCCACGTTCGGCTGTGAAGTGCAATACTATCGTCTGCGGTTTATCTATGGTTTTTGTTGTTCCCAACAAGTATTGAAAATGGCTTCGGATATCAAAAGCCTTGGGGTAGACAAAGCTCTCGGCAGTCTCATGTTGGCTGACAATACGGTCAAGAGGCAAATTCTGAGGGATGGAACGGCCACTCTCCCAACCTACCAGCACCCAGCGATTATTATACTCTTTTAGTAAGAGCGGATAAATGTGCCTGACCATGGGCTTTTCGCCGTTGTATGTCTGATACCTAATCCGTAAAAAGGCTTTTTTCTGAATAGCTTTATAGAGGCTTATCAAGTGCTGACGACCAACCAATTCGGCTTCATCAAATTCTATAGAAGGATTATGTTCGGCTGAAGTTAGTGCTACACGCTGCTCCAGTCTGAGTAATAGATCTTCCAAGCCAATAAATTCTTTTGATTTAGATAACTGCCGCAGCAAAGCCAAAGCCTCGTTCAGCCC
>NZ_JBMDWV010000173.1:0-39624 GCF_048594605.1 Spirosoma sp. | reverse complement strand
GAATTCCATTAAAACTGTGGTAAACTTGCGCATAGACCATAAGCTTCTGATAATACGTAGTCTCTTCGGAAAGCCGATGCAGAATAGCCTGATTGATTTTTGAGAGATTGTAGTCAAAGCAGGCTAAAGCTACTTCTTCTTTGCTCCCAAAGTTACCATAAATACTACCCTTCGTTAAGCCGGTAGCCTCGGTCAGATCAGATAACGATGTTCCGGCATATCCTTTCGTATTGAATATCCCCGCTGTTGTTTCAATAATGTACTGACGAGTACGCTCAGCTTTCGACAAATCGTTTTTCATACCACAAATATACCATTTGGTATTTTATTTACCTACCTTTGCTACGTTATTTATCACACTGAGCCATAAACCAATCTAACAAAGCAGGCTCAGGTATTACGTAGATTCAAATACAATGTTACACCGAGTTGTTATCACAGGTATAGGCGCACTGACTCCTATTGGCAACGACATACCAACGTTCTGGCAGAATGTAGTGGCCGGACGTAGTGGAGTGGCCCCTATTACACATTTCGACGCGTCTTTATTTCGAACGCAGTTTGCTGCTGAACTAAAAAATTACAATGCCGCTCAGTATCTAAGCCACTCCGACATCAAGCGAACGGATCCGTTTACGCAGTACGCGCTCATTGCCTCAGATCAGGCCATTAAAGATTCGGGTTTCGACTTTGCCAGTATGGACCCTTACGACGTGGGCGTTATCTGGGGGTCGGGGCAGGGCGGAATGGACGTTTTTGAGGAGCAGGTAACAGAATATGCGCGGGGAAATGGCCAGCCTCGCTTCAGTCCATTCTTTGTACCCAAACTCATTGTCAACATGGCGTCGGGTATGATTTCGATACGTAACGGTTATATGGGTATTAATTATACGACCGTTTCGGCCTGTGCTACGTCAAACACGGCGATCATGGACGCGTTTACATACATCCGGCTTGGGAAGGCTAAAATAATTATCACCGGCGGTTCGGAAGCCCCCATTACACCAGCTTCGTTTGGCGGGTTTAGTGCACTGAAAGCCATGTCGACACGTAACACTGATCCGGCTGCGGCTTCCCGACCGTTCGATGTTCATCGGGATGGATTTGTTATGGGCGAAGGTGCGGGCGCGTTAGTTCTGGAAGAGTACGGACACGCCGTCAAACGTGGCGCAACCATTTACGGCGAAATTACCGGTGCCGCCATGACTGCCGATGCGTATCACATGACGGCTACACATCCAGAAGGGTCAGGAGCAGCCAAAGCTATGCAACTGGCACTCGATGAAGCCAATCTGACTATGGCCGATGTAGACTACCTGAATACGCACGCTACGTCCACACCCGTCGGTGACTTATCAGAGATTAACGCCGTTCGCAAACTGACAGGAAGTGATAACGTAAAGCTAAAAATCAGCGCTACGAAATCGATCACAGGTCATTTGATGGGCGCTGCCGGTGCTATCGAAGCCATTATCTGCCTGCTTTCGATGCGCGACAATATTGTTCCTGCCACGATCAATACAACCGAACTGGACCCGGCAATACCAGAAAACCTAACGATTGTTTTAGGTGAAGCGCTACCTGCGCAGGTTAATACGACTCTGAGTAATACGTTCGGTTTTGGCGGGCATAACGGCACGGTCATTTTCCAGAAGGTATAATTTTCGGACAGGTTCACAGGATAATTCAGGATTCGCATAATCTACTTTATCCGGTACGCCCGCTCGAAGACATAAATTCGCCCGACTGCCTTGACAGCAGATTGTTACATTTCTCTTAGATTTGCACCCTTTTTCCGTTAAAACCGCCGGTTCTTGTCTCTTGCAGACAAGAACCGGTTATGACAAAGACATATAGGGATGGCAACAATTTCCTGCGGAATCGATTTTGGTACGTCAAACTCAAGCGTAGCCATTGCTGATAATGGTAAAATTAGTCTTGTTCCGGTTGAAGAATCGTCTGTAACGATTCCAAGTGCTATTTTCTTCCGGCGGGTTGATAACAAAGCTTTTTATGGCAGAACAGCTGTTAATCTGTTTTTCGACCGGCAGGAAGGCCGCTTTATGCGAAGTTTAAAGCGGGTTCTGGGCACGTCGCTCATGAAACAAGGCACCCTTGTGAATGGCGCTTCCATGAATTTTTCCAGTATCATTAGCTCCTTCCTGAAGCAGATAAAAGATAAAGCGGATGCCGTTGCAGGCCAGGAACTTGACCACGTAGTGATGGGCCGTCCTGTCCATTTTGTAGATAATGATCCAGAAGCCGATGCGCGTGCACAGACTGAATTACAGGCAATAGCGCAACGTATTGGATTTAAGCATATCGCGTTTCAGTTTGAGCCTATTGCAGCTGCTTTCGCCCATGAAGCCCGAATAATTGGTGAAAAGCTCGCCATCGTTGCCGATCTGGGTGGCGGTACATCTGATTTTACAGTGATCAGGCTGTCGAATCAGTACGTTCATAAATCCGATCGATCTTCGGATATTCTAGCCAATACTGGCGTACGAATCGGCGGTAACGATTTTGACAAAGAGCTAAGCTTAGCGGCTATTATGCCTGAACTGGGCTATCGGAGTACATATGGGCCCAAAAATCTGGAAGTTCCGCTAAAACCCTACGTCGACCTGGCTGAATGGAGTAAAGTTAACTTCCTGTATACGCCTAAGATAATTATGCAGGTCCGGCAGTTGTTACACCAATCGCACGATAAACAACGGTATAGACGCTTGTTGAAAGTACTTGAAGATGAAACAGGACACGCGCTTCTGGCGGCTGCTGAAGGTACGAAAATTGCGCTTTCGTCTCAGGACGATTACCAGGCTCCGCTCGACTTTATAGAAGATCGTTTTAGTATATCTGTTAAACAGGAGCTTTTTGATAAAGCTATTGATGAGGATGTTGAAAAAATAGCGGCCTCGGCCAGAGAATGCCTTCGGGAAGCGGGTGTCAGCAAAGAAGCGATCGATTTGGTTATTCTTACAGGAGGCTCTACGGAAGTACGTTCCATACAGGCCGCTTTTAAAAACCTCTTTCCAAACGCAGCCATCGCCGATGAAAACAAGCTTTCCAGTGTTGGTCTTGGTCTGGCTTACGACAGCGAATACAAGTTCGGCCAGAAAGTGAAGCCGGTTAGTCATACGTAGGGATCAAGCTCCTACGGGTCGTTTTCGAGCGCAATTTCCGCCATCGGCTTGCTTGTTTTCCGTAGCATTCTCTTTTAACCAATCTCATGCCACTTGATACGATAACAACGTATCAGTTAGGCTGTTCGCAGTTCTTTTATCGCTTTCTTATAAAAACAGGGGTACTTTTATTGTACTTTTGAAGCGCTTGTCTTGCCACACAACGTGTTCTGGCAAGATTTGATAAATGCGCCAACCATAACCCGCCATCAAGTTAGTTTAACCCCTTTCTATGCAACAGAAAATACGTCGCGAGGACGCTCTTGAATATCATGCCAAAGGTCGTCCGGGCAAACTTGAAGTTATACCCACTAAAGAATACAGCACCCAGGCCGACTTATCATTAGCCTATTCGCCGGGTGTGGCCGAACCTTGCTTAGCAATTGCCGAGAATCGCGAAGACGTCTATAAATATACCGCTAAAGGAAATCTGGTAGCTGTTATCAGCAACGGAACTGCCGTACTGGGCCTGGGCGATATTGGCCCTGAAGCTAGTAAGCCTGTTATGGAAGGAAAAGGGCTGCTCTTCAAAATTTACGCCGACATCGACGTTTTTGACATCGAACTGGACACTAAAAACGTCGATGAGTTTGTTCGGATGGTCAAGATCCTGGAGCCGACATTTGGCGGTGTTAATCTGGAAGACATCAAAGCGCCTGAGTGCTTTGAAATTGAGGAGCGACTCAAAGCCGAACTCAACATCCCGATTATGCACGACGACCAGCATGGCACGGCCATTATTTCGGCAGCCGCTCTGCTGAATGCACTTGAACTGGTTGGCAAGAAGATCGGTGAGGCAAAGATTCTGGTCAATGGCGCGGGAGCGTCGGCTATATCGTGCACGAAGCTGTACATAGCTCTTGGCGCTAACGTCGAGAACGTAGTGATGTGCGATAGCAAAGGCGTTATCCGAGCCGACCGTACCGACCTTGATCAACGGAAAAGTCTGTTTGCCACGAATCGCAATCTGCACACTCTCGAAGAAGCGTTCGCTGGGGCCGACGTATTTATTGGCCTTTCGAAAGGCAACACCGTCAGTCAGGACATGGTACGTTCGATGGCCGAAAACCCGATCGTCTTTGCGATGGCCAATCCCACTCCCGAAATTAGTTATGAAGATGCCATTGCCGCCCGTCCTGACGTTATAATGGCGACAGGCCGATCCGATTATCCAAACCAGGTGAACAACGTATTGGGCTTCCCTTACATTTTTCGGGGCGCTCTCGATGTACGGGCTACGGAAATCAACGAAGCCATGAAACTGGCGGCCGTTCAGGCTCTGGCCGATATGGCCAAGAAACCCGTTCCGGATCTGGTAAATCTGGCTTACAGTACCGATAATCTGATGTTTGGCCGTGGCTACATCATTCCTAAACCCGTTGATCCGCGCCTGCTGGAAACGGTAGCTCCGGCCGTTGCCAAAGCAGCGATGGAATCCGGCGTTGCCCGACAGCCTATTACCGACTGGGAAGCCTACGAGAGTCAGTTAGCTCGTCGATTAGGACAGGATACACGCATCTCACGGGTGATCAATCGGAAAGCCCGGACGAACCCCAAGCGGGTTGTTTTTGCCGACGCCGAAAATCTGAAGGTGTTGAAAGCCGCTCAACAGGTAAAAAACGATGGCGTTGCTCATCCAATTCTGCTAGGCGAAAAAGCCATTATTCAGGAGATGATTACGCAAAATAATCTGGATTTAGGCGATGTGACGATCATTACGCCCCGAAAGGAACAGGAACTGGTTGAGCAGTTTGGCGATCTGTTTTACAAGAAGCGACATCGAAAAGGTATTACGTTGAACGATGCACGTAAACGGATGTTATCGCGTACTCACTTTGGCGCCATGATGGTTGAAACAGGTCAGGCGGATGCGCTGATTTCGGGGTTAACCCACAACTATCCGGATACAATACGTCCGGCGTTGCAGGTAATTGGGAAAGAGCCGGGTGTGCAAAAAGTAGCGGGCATGTACATTCTGCTGACCAACCGAGGCCCGCTGTTTTTCTCCGATACAACCGTTAATATGGACCCAACGGCCGAAGAAATTGTCGAGATTACCGAGCTGACGGCACGCACTGTTGAGCGCTTCAATATCAAACCACGTATTGCGCTCGTTACGTATTCCAATTTTGGCAGTGCAAAGGGTGAGGATGCCGACAAAATGCAGAAGGCCGCCGATATTCTTCAGAAAAAACACCCTGACATGATTGTTGATGGCGCTATGCAGGCCCACCTCGCCTTTAACGTCGATTTGCTACGTCAGAATTACCCGCTAAGTAAACTGGTCGACGAAGGTGCCAATACGCTCATCTTCCCGAACCTATCGGCGGCTAACATTGCCTACAACCTCATGCGTGAAGCAGCCGGGCCCCGTTCGGTCGGTTTTGACGCCATTGGCCCAATTCTGCTGGGAATGCACAAGCCGGTTTATGTATTACAACTTGGTTCATCGGAACGTGAAATTGCCAACATGGTAGCCATTGCTGTTGTAGAAGCGCAGAGCGTTTCGTAAAATGCCAAGGCCCTGATTTTCATACTATCCGGCAAATCTGATCCGTTTTCTGTTCTTAAAATGCCTCAAGTTCATCATCTCACGAGCTATCTGGAAACGATTGCTCCTTTAGCTTATCAGGAATCCTACGATAATGCAGGTCTTGTTGTAGGCGATCCGTCTGCCGAAATAACGGGCGTTCTGGTTACACTTGATGCCACTGAAACCGTTATCGACGAGGCTATTAACAAAGGTTGCAACGTAGTAGTGGCCCATCATCCGATTGTATTTAAAGGTTTGAAAAAGCTGAATGGCAAATCCTACGTTGAGCGAACGGTTATCAAAGCGATTAAACATGACGTAGCGATTTACGCGGCTCACACGAATCTGGACAACGTAGCAGGGGGTGTCAATTTCAAGATTGCGGAAAAACTGAAGCTACAAAACGTTCGTGTTCTGGCTCCCAAAACCCAGGTGTTAAGTAAACTCGTCACCTTTGTACCCGTAGCCGATACGCAACGGGTGCTGGATGTGCTTTATGCAGCCGGAGCAGGTCAAATTGGTGCCTATAAAAATTGTAGTTTTCGAACGAGCGGCACAGGAACGTATCAGCCCGACAACAATGCGAATCCTGCCATTGGCAACGTAGGCGAATACCACGAAGGGCCCGAAAACCGTATTGAGGTAATTGTTCCAGCGTATCAGCAAAATCAACTGCTGGCAGCGCTACGGCAGGCACATCCTTATGAAGAAGTAGCCTATTACCTCACTACATTAGACAATCAGAATCAGGAAGTTGGCTCGGGGGCTATCGGCAAATTAGCTGACCCACTGGATGGACAATCGTGGCTTGTGTATCTGAAAGAGCAGATGAATCTGAATCTGATTCGATACACTCCCCTGCCCGACCGCCCCATTCAATATGTAGCCGTTTGCGGAGGGGTAGGTAGTTTTTTATTACCCGATGCTATACGGGCTAAAGCCGACGTTTTTGTGACCGCCGACTATAAATATCACGAGTTTTTTGACGCTGACGGACGGATCAGTATCTGCGATATTGGGCATTACGAAAGTGAAGTATTTACGAAAGAATTGATTTGCGGGCATTTGGCAAAAAAATTCACTACTTTTGCGGTAATTTTATCAGAAACGGAAACGAATCCGGTTCGGTACTTTTAATGAATAATGTATAACGAATAATGTGAAACTCCAAGACTTTTGACTGTCAATGAGTTACGGCATCAATCATTGTACATTAAACATTATTCATTATACCTTATATAAAAACAGAACTTCCGAATGGAACTAACGATTGCGCAAAAATTAGACGCTCTTCTGAAACTGCAATCTTTTGATTCTCAATTAGACGAACTCATTAAAATCCGCGGTGGACTGCCTGAAGAAGTCCGCGATCTGGAAGATGATATTGCTGGGTTTGAAACACGTATTGGCAAGTTCCAGACCGAAATTAAGGCCTTGGAAGAAGATATTGAGCGCAACCGTGTAGCCAAGAAAGACGCCGAAAAGCTGATCACGAAATACAAAGATCAGCAAATGAACGTCCGCAACAATCGCGAATTTGACGCCATTTCTAAAGAGATTGAGCTTCAATCCCTTGAAATTGAACTGGTTGAAAAACGTGCGAACGAAGCTCAGTTCCGCGTTCGGGGAAAAGAAGAGGAAATCAAAAACACGCAATCTGCCCTGAATGAACGGAAAGAAGATCTGAAAGCCAAAAAGCAGGAACTGGATCAGATTACTTCGGAAAGCCAGGAAGAAGAAAAGGAAATTATCAGACAGCGCGACGAACAGTCTAAAACCATTGAATCGCGCTTGCTGAATTCTTACAACAAAATTCGCGATAATGCGCTGAACGGGCTGGCGGTAGTGACGGTAAAACGGGGTGCCTGTGGCGGTTGCTTTAACGTAGTGCCCCCTCAGCGTCAGGCTGATATTAAAGACAAAAAGAAAATCATCGTCTGCGAACACTGCGGTCGGATCCTGGCCGATGTAGAAGGGGCTCCTGAGCCTGCTCCCGTGGGTCGTGGTCGGTAGAACGTAACAAAATATGAAGGGTCTTTTGGCAATAGCACCGGGTTTCAGCCCGGTGTTTTTGTTTGTGCTTATGTGCATTTCTGTCCCGACTTTCGGTCAGGATTTTGTCTGGACATCGGGACTCCAACAAGCCTATGCTGATCTGCAAAAACTCAAAGTTCAGGCCGCTCAACAGCAATTAGCGGCTGAATCGTCTCAAAACGGTATTCGTATTTTTCTGGACGATTATGTTGATATGCTTACTCTCGTAAGTTCTGACGATAATGCTACGTTCGAGAATATAGGAGATCGGGAAGAGGAGCGGCTTGACATGCTAAAAAAATTAGATAATAATTCTCCCTGGAAACGGGTCATTCAGGCGGAAATAAGGCTACACTGGGCTTTTGTCAAGCTCAAGTTCGGCAAGGAAATCAGTGCAAGCTGGGACGTAATACGTGCTTTTAAACTCCTGACAGAGAATCAGAAACGATTTCCAAATTTTCTACCTACGTATAAATCGCTCGGAACGCTGCACGTAATGATTGGCTCCGTACCGGACAATTACGTCTGGGTGGCGAATCTGCTTGGCCTGCATGGCAGTATCGGACAAGGACAACAGGAGTTAGAACGAGCTCAACAGGACCCTACTTTCCGACTCGAAGCCCAATTGATTGAGCTGATGATAAACGCTTACGTACTGAAATTCAGCGACTCCGATGGGCAAACCCTACAGCGATTAGTCAGCGAAAACCCGGATAATTTGCTGCTTTATTTTTTCGGAGCTACCATTGAACTAAAGAACGGCCACAGCGAATTGGCGTTACGTTACCTGAGCAATCGCCCAACCGGCCGTGCTTATTATCCACTACCCGTTATTGAAAACATTCTGGGGGATATTTACCTGCAGAAAGGCGAATATGCTACGTCCATTACCCATTTTCATCGATTTCTGGCTGCTTACAAAGGAGAAAACTTCCTCAAAGATTCGTACTATAAACTGTTTCTATGCCACTGGCTCGCCAATGAACCGGAAACAAAGTCACGGCCTTTTTTGCAAAAAGTCAGTACCATAGGACGTACTACGGTCGAGTCCGACAAAGCGGCTCAGAAGTTTGCCGAAGCGTATTTAAATAAAGGCGTCTCTGCAAATTATAAAGTGCTGATGCGCGCCCGGTTAGCTTCAGACGGTGGTTTTACTGACTCAGCTCTGGCGTATCTGCGCCCTTACACCGAAGCAAAATTTCCGCTTGTAGCCGAGAAAGCCGAATACAACTACCGGCTGGGACGTATTTACCAACGTCGGGACGCACCTGACGTAGCTATTCCTTACCTAAGTCGGGCGCTTACCCTGAGCGAACCCGATCAGCTTTCCTTTGGTGCAACAGCCGCCTTACAGTTAGGGTATATCTATCAACAAAAAAAAGACCGGACACGGGCTCGGTCTTTCTTCCAGAAGGCTCTCAGTTTTAAACGCCACGAATACAAAAACAGCGTGGACAACAAAGCGCGGGCGGCATTGAGTAGCCTGTAGTAAAAAGATACGCCATGTCTTCAAGACATGGCGTATCTTTTTACGAATCTATTTTTCTGCTATTGACTTTACTATTCCAAAGCAGCCACACCCGGCAGCACCTTGCCTTCCATATATTCGAGCAGTGCACCGCCACCCGTCGATACGTAGCTGACACGGTCGCCGTAACCCGCCTGATTGATCGCTGAAGCGGAGTCGCCACCACCGATGAGCGAGAAAGCGCCGTTTTCTTCCGTTGCTTTTACGACAGCTTCGGCAATAGCATCAGTTCCTTTGGCAAAGTTTTCGAACTCAAACACGCCCATCGGACCATTCCAAAGGATTGTTTTTGACGCCAGCACTACGTCAGTGAATTTTTTGATAGTTTCCGGGCCAATGTCAAGACCTTCCCATCCGTCCGGAATCTGGCCAGTTGCCACTGTTTGCCGATTAGCGTCATTGGAAAACCCATCTGCACACACATTATCGACAGGCATATATAGTTTCACGCCTTTTTCTTCAGCCTTTTTCAATAAATCAAGAGCCAGCTCTTGTTTATCGGCTTCGAGCAGTGAATTACCAATCTGGCCACCTTGCGCTTTCGTAAACGTATAGGTCATCCCTCCGCCAATGATCAGATTATCAACCTTATCGAGCAATTTTTCGATGATCAGGATTTTGTCGGAAATTTTAGCCCCCCCCATAATGGCCGTGAACGGACGCTCGGCACTTTCCAGGATCTTTTTAGCATTATCCAGCTCAGCCTGCATGACGTAGCCAGCTACGCGTTCATCGAAAAACTGTCCCATTACGGCCGTACTGGCATGGGCGCGGTGAGCCGTTCCGAACGCATCGTTTACCCAAACATCGCCGAGTTTGGAAAGCTTCTCAGCAAACGCTACGTCGCCTTTTTCTTCTTCTTTGTAAAAACGAAGATTTTCGAGTAACAGAATTTCGCCCGGCTGCAAGCTGGCAGCCTGATCGATAGCCGACGGACCAATGCAGTCGTCGGCAAATTTTACATCGCGCCCGAAAGCTTCTTTCAGCGCGGGCAATAAATGTTTCAGTGAATATTTTTCTTCGGGACCACCTTTCGGCCGACCAAGGTGAGACATTAAAATAGCCGAGCCGCCATCATTCACGATTTTCATGACGGTCGGAATAGTTGCTTTAATGCGGGTGTCGTCAGTGACGTTAAATTCTTTGTCGAGGGGCACGTTGAAGTCTACCCGGACGAGGGCCTTCTTGCCGGCAAAGTTGTAGGAGTCTACGGTTTTCATGCGACTACGTATGGTCGTTGGTTTGCGGGCTCAAACTTAGCGGTTTTTCGGCAGATGAGAACGGGAAGTTTATCAACGATACGTTGTAATCCAGAATTCGAAATCCTAGTTGCATCAATATTTCCCTCCGCTGCCACCACCGCCGAAGTTCCCACCGCCAAAGTTCAGGTCATTTTTTGGTGTATGATGCGCCCCTGACGCGGCCTGCATCGAAGCCAGTGTTCCCACATCACCCAGAAACTCGTTAGGCGAATCGTCGTCGGGTACGTCGGTGAAGCCAAGTTTTGGTTCGTTGCGCAAGAACTGAATTCCAGCCACAGCAATTAGAATCAGCACTATCCCGCCGATGGTCAGGCTAACGTTAAGCGGCACTAAAGCATGGTATTCATGAACAGTCATAACGGCTGCAATCCATCCTAATACACCCAGAATGAGCAACATCCGATTTCTTTTCACTAAACCTTGCCACAAATAAATGGTCGGAATCACAAACGTCAGTAACCAGAACAGCCAGGATAAAGCAATTTCGGGCGCTCCAGTCTGTCGGGAAGCAAGCAGACTGGAGCGGATCAAAAGCCCATTCAGTTCGCGCACTACGTAATAATTTCCGCTGGCAGCCACCATAATGAGCGCAACCCACTGCGCCAGATTCAGCGGATCGGTATAATAAACCTGCTTTGGATTCTGTCGGATGATGTACTTGACGCCCAGATACAGCAGGACAGATATACCCATCATGACAAACGGCAGAACATCTTTTCCCCAACTGAATTTGATAAGGCTATCAAAGATAAATGCATAAAACGTAGCAAGCGTAAAGAAGCCAATGAGGGTATCCCCGTAGTACCAGAGAATTGCCAATAACAAGGGTAACGTAACGAAGCAATGCGTAGTCGTCGAAAGTCCGTTCGGTAAAAATTGATTCAGACCAAAAGTCAGAAATCCAGCTAGAGTAGCAACAAAGGCGTTGTCGATCCCATTCCGATAGAGAAGCCTTCGATTGATAAGGATCTGGCCGACTACACCTATTCCAATCCCGAATGCTACGTTGAATACACTATACGTCCTTTGATTATCCAATACCATTGAAAAGATACTGGCAGGTAATAAATAACAGGCCAGTATAGCTACCGTTGTAAACAGAAACAAGCCTATTTCGATGAAACCGTTGGTTTGCCGAAACTCCACCGGATACGTCTGTCTTACAGCAGCAATCTGTTGATCAGATACTAGTTTCTGCCGATACCAGCGTTCTGCCTGCTCCAGAATAGTGCGGTTATAAATCCACTGTTCGTTATACGCTTTCATGCCGTTCGTTTTCCTTTTGGCAGCTGACTCATCAGATAATACACAATGGCCGTACCCGTCAGGATGAAATACCAGTAATAAATGTTGTCGCCTAATTTCCCTAAGCGCAGGTAATGAAAAACGATATACGTAGCGCCGATGTAGCCGTAAATCACACTGATAAGCAGATAAATAAACGACCCGGTTGTGTTCGCAAGACGACGTTCCCGTCGGGCGTACTGATCGAAAGCAATACACGTAACGGCTAATCCAATGGCAAATCCGATCCATTGATCTTCAAAATTGAACAACCCTCCTAACAATGCAACCAGCAACAGATTTCCGGCAATGGTCAGGTACGTATAAGTAAAATGTGGTTTGATACGTTGCCGCTCCAGAACCAGGGCCGATGTAATCAGGACAAGGGCAAGACCAATAGCTGAGAAGACGGTTTTTTGATCGAAAAAATTGGTTTTGAAATAAAGTTCGAGTGGCCGTACCGTTACGCCTACCCATGAGATCAATGCCGTGAGTGCCATACCTAATACGCCCCGATGATCGAAGCGATACGCTAACGGCAGAAATAGCGCAGCAGGCAGTAAGGTTACCAGACCGTAACGCGTGCCGAATACGTTGTATGCATATTGCGCATAGCCTTCCAGGGTTAGAAACAGCAGGCAGGAAAGAATAAGCGCGTAATCGCCAAACGACGAGCGGCTTTTCGTTTGGTCGGGCGTCCATTCCGGTCGGTTTCGCCACGCAAAAACAAAACATCCGACGCAGGCCACCGCAATGGCAACCAGCAAAGCACCGTGGCCGATCTGATCAAAATTATCGTACACTAACAGACCTAAGCCTGAGCTTAACAGCAGGATGCCAAGGTAGAGTATCGAACGTAGCTCCCAATGAACGGAAAATGGTCTTTTCTGCTCAATTTCGGCAAGTTTGACCTGTTGCTCAGGTGGTATAATTCCTTGTTTACTTAACTCGTTCAGTACGTCGGTTGGGGACATAAACGGTTCTTTTTTTGTTGTATTTATATGGTCGGACGACAGAAAATTATCCTAACCCCCCTATATTATCTCGACAACTTCCGCTACGTACTGTTTTTTGTCACGCGACTCTACGGCAATCTGTTAAACGATGCCGAATGGGATTTTGTGCGCCGATTTGAAGCGCTGAGTCTCGATGCTCAATGTCTGTACGTACGGCTTAGTAACCGCAAAGGACTCTTTTTTCGCATTAACAAACTACAATACAACGAAATTACTGACTTACCGGCGGCTGTTGGTGAGCTGATTACGGCTGGTTTTATCGAGCGATTATCGCCCCAGCACGAGATTATGGGTGACGACTCATTGAGTGTCTTCACTAAACCTGAGTTGCTGGAGCTACTGCCGCTGGAACCCGAAGAAATCAGGCCGCTTTCCAAAGAAAAGAAGGAAGCCGTAGTACGTTACGCATTGCAAGAACTCGATTTTGGCGAAATTGTCACGAGCCTGACCACGCGCGAAACGGTTGTCAAAATGAATTTTGAGGCCGAAGGCATGATGGTAAAATACCTGTTCTTTGGTAACCGGGGCGCTAACATGACTGAATTTGTTGTTCGCGACCTGGGCATGGTCAACTTTGAACGTTATGATGAGAGTAAGCTAACGGCCCGTTTTCGGACTCGTAAAGAGGTGGAAGACAAATTGCTGATTTCATTAACAAACGAAGAATTCTATGACCTAAAGGAGTCGGAAACGCCTGCCGAAGACATTTATAACTGGTTTTTGAACTGGAATGAAACTCGTCCGGAACTGACTGAAATTGCTATTCCGGGTTATCAGAAATTAGTATGTCGGGTTGGTGGTTATCTGGAACGGCAGAAGTTGCCCGATCAGGCGCTGGCAGTTTATGAACTTTCGGATCGCGTACCCGCGCGTGAGCGTCGAGTTCGTCTTCTCTTCCGCAACGGTTCAGTAGACGAAGCCCTGGCCCTCTGCGACGAAATTGCGTTAAACCCACTAAACGCCGAAGAGCGCTACTTTGCCAATGATTTTCGGGATAAAATTCTGAGTGCGGGCGAAAAGAAACGGACGCGCAAGGCCACTACACGCTTTTTGTCGGATGCAGAGAGCGTCAACATTCCGGCGGCTTACCGGCACCACGTCGAAGCAGGTGTCATGAACTATTATCTGGAGCAGGATTACGAAGCAGCCTTTACCGAAAATTACCCCTGGCGGAGCCTCTTCGGGCTTGTTTTCTGGGACATTATTTACGACGCGAACGTATCGGCCATTCACCATCCGCTGCAACGCGCCCCATCGGACTTTTACTTACCTGATTTTTACGTCAAGCGCGAGGATTTGCTAAAGAAGCGACTGAACGAACTGGCGACGAAAGACGACTGGCGACGCCATACGGGACGAATGTTCAACGCCAAATATGGCATCACTAACGTACTGGTTGACTGGTCCGACGAACTGCTGACACTCGTGCAGCGAATGATCGACTTGCTGGACGTTGAGCAACTTCGACTGATTTTGCTCGAAATGTCGCGCAACCTCCGCGAGCACACGCGCGGCTTCCCTGACTTACTGATCTGGAACGATCAGGGAAAGTACGAATTTGTAGAGGTCAAATCACCAACCGACCACCTTGGCCCCCAGCAACTACACTGGCTGGAATTTTTCCAAACTATTGGTGTCCACGGGAAAGTGGTACGTGTGATTTGGGAACTCTAGAAACCATCCGGTCAGGTATGCCTACACGTAGCCAATCCGCAGAAATACTGGAAACGATAGTTCGCGTTCTTCGTCGCCCCATATAGGCCTAAACGTTTCTCCCAATTCAGTTGTGGGATCTTCTTCGTTTTCGTGAATGTACTGCCGCACGGCCGACCAGGTCCGCAAATAATTCAGAAAGCGGTCGAGCGACCAGGTACGTCGAATGCTAAATTCGGCCCGTTGAGCTTTAGCAAACGGAAACGGTAACGTAGTGTAGGCATCGTCAACATATTTTCGTTGGGGGTCCCAGTAAGGCCCAATGCGGTTCCGATAAAAATCCAGCATGATCGAATCCAGATCAGATAGGCCAAGATTAACCAACCCATAACCCCATTCGGCAATCACAGCGCCGGGCCTTGCTACGCGACGAACTTCTTCATGGAATTTGTCGACATTGAACCAGTGTAAAGCTTGCGCTACGGTAATCAAATCGAAGGTTTGATCAGCAAAGGGCGTCTGTTCGGCGGAACTAATCTGATAATGAATATTTGGTTTCTGTACGGCGCGGGCTAGTTGCGTATCACTAATATCAGTTGCTTCAACCTGATCAAAAAACTCGGATAACGTACCGGCAACCTGACCATTTCCGGTGGCGCAATCCCAGGCTATTTGCCGGTTTTCTGCAAAAGAGAGCACAAAATCGAATAATTCGGATGGGTAATCGATACGGTACTGAGCATAAAGGTTAGCGTGACCAGAGAAGCGATCGAGAGGCTGCATAATTTTTTATTTCACCAATTTTAAACGTTTTCGGGGAATAAATGTCTAATGTTTAGTTTAATAGGAAAAACCAAAGCCAAAATTGGGTTATCATTTGAAACCGTATATTTTTGCGAGGCTTACTTATGGCTAATTACCGAATCTGTTCATCCAATTTATTGCTTACCTGATCTCATGAAAAAACCATTTGGCATTCTGATTGCTTCGGCTGCACTGGCCGTAGCTTCTTTCGACGCTAACGCTCAGGCACCAGCCGATATTCCGGCAGATATGAATGCTCTGATGACAAAGTACACCTGCATTGCCTGCCATCGCCCAAACCAGCGTCTGGTAGGTCCGGCTTACGTCGATGTAGCTAAAAAGAATTACTCGGACGAGGAAATCGTTAACCTAATTTACAATCCAATTCCAGCACACTGGCCGGGATATCCTCCAATGGCGCCAATGAAGCAGGTTCCTAAGGAAGATGCGATGAAATTGGCTAGCTGGATCAACTCGTTGGATGGTGGAGCGAAGAAGTCGTCTACGAAGAAGACGACCACTAAAAAAACGACCAAGAAAGCTTAACACCATAATTTCTGGTTACACAAAAAAGGCTCTTCCCAGGAAGAGCCTTTTTTGTGTAACCAGAAACTCATGACTAATTAATCATCTGATTGCATGCACAGGTTTTTATAATGCTCTGGCTGATTGCTCATTGTAATAGGACTTATCGTAGTGATTCAGCTACAATGCCCGGATAAAGTATTCATTCCTGGAAAGCTTCAGCTGTTAACTGTCCGCGCCCGTCATAGTTCTCTGTCGAACGGCCTCATACAAGACTACCCCTGTCGCTACTGATACGTTTAGTGAACCTACGGCACCTAACAAAGGAATCTTAACATGTGTATCCGCCATACGTAGCAACTCAGGCGAAATTCCATCTTCTTCTGAGCCCATAATGATGGCAATCGGCCCGGTTAGATCAGTGTTACGTTCGTAGAGATCCCGGCTCGATTTTTCGGTACAGGCAATAACCGCTATGCCGCTCTGCTGAAGGTACTTTACCGTTTCGGTCAGGTCAGGCTCCCGGCAAACCGAAATATGATTCAATGCTCCCGATGATGTTTTCATCGCATCGGAGTTGATGGCAGCAGCTCCTCGCCCCGGAATCACAATACACTGTACGCCTGTACATTCGGCTGTGCGGGCAATTCCTCCAAAGTTCCGAACGTCCGTAATTCGATCAAGCAGTAATAAGAAGGGAACCTCGCCCCGTTCGTACACGTCAGCAATCACATTGGATAACTTAACGTACTGAACCTGAGCGACCAGACAAACGACTCCCTGGTGATTCTTACGCGTCAGCCGGTCAAGTTTTTCTACGGGCACGCGCTGAATCGTTACGCGATTTTGAAAGGCTAAGTTCTGAATTTCAGGATTACTCAGCCCTTTTTCCATGTATAATTTATCAATCTGCTGATCAGAACGTAACGTCTCGATCACAGATTGAATACCGAATACCATCTCATCGGGCTGAGGTCGAAACTGGGGTCGTGGTCGAGAATGGCGTTGAAATTGCTGGGGCATTAACTTTTCTAGTATTAAATGACAAAATTATTGAATGATAAAATGGCTGAATCAGGCTAGGCTTATGCCCAGCAATTCAACCATTTTATCATTCAATAATTAATTTATTCGCGAATAGCGCCGGTTCGCCATGATTCAACGATTGGATACCAAATTGGCTGATACTCAATATAACGTACCAGTTCGTAGTGATCATCAACGAATTGATTGGCTTTTTTCGTAAATGTAAAATTCACCTCCGATACGTTAGCCCGACGATTATAAACCCACACTTCACGCTCCCGGTTCCGCTGCACGCGATCCGGAGCCCCCAGTATGATGTATATCATTCCTTTGTCGGTTTTCCAGCCTTCCTTATACGTAGTGAATAATCGATTAGCTTCTTCAACCCGGTCGAAATAAGCTCTTATTGTTTTTCTGGCCACGGCTTCATTCCCCGACATCATCCCTAACCAATACTTATCAAAGGCTTTTTTGGTATCCTGTGCCTGGTTTAATTCACCTATTTCGCTACTGGTGCTCATATACAGGACGGGTTTGATGAGCTTTTCGGGACGCGTCAATTTTGGAAACCGCTTATCGGTTACAACTAAACCGATGCCTGATTCTGCGGTTGTGTCTTCGACGAAATAATAAAGGCCTTCGCGAGGAATGACAAACGGTTGATTAGTTGTGATGGTCAACGTCGAATCCACCGCAAGGGAACGGGACGCCGGGCGAGGTGCGGTATTCATGGGAGACGAGGCTGCGTCAAAATCATGCCGGTAACGAACTCCGAAAAGTGACTTACTAGCGCCATTAACATCCCGAATAAGTACGGTGTCGCCTGCATTAACGTAATTGCGCAACTGCGGCTGTTGCCCATTTTTGTCAAATAATGTAAAACGATCGCTCAACTTGGCTCCTTTGAAGCGTAGTGGTAAGTCGTTACGTGCCTTTGTCCCGCTGCCTGTTTCGGTTATTTCAGTGAGCAGAACGGCACTAGCGGCATCTTTGGGGCGCTTTACATCAAAGGTTAGCGTAAGATGATCACCCTCCTGATGAATGGATTGATCATTAATAGTGACTGTTCCATAGCCTAGCCGGTCCCGATTGTTATAATCGGGATACATAACATAAGCAACCATAAAATGCTCCGCAAAATCTGCCGGTTTTACTATTGGCTCACCCGTAGGCGATTTAGCGGTCAAGTTCATGTAAACTCGAACATTCGTCGTATCAATTGCCAGAAACTTCCCTTTGATCGACGTAACCATCCATTCGCCGGATGTTTTGGACGGCAGTGCTGGTGTTGTTCCTAAGGCAGGGCCATCTGTCATTACTTTAACAGGGGCAGAAGCCTGGGAAGTCGCGGCACGCGAATCGCTGGAGGTAGATCCTGCACCAGTCGTGGCAGTTCCATCACCCGCTTGATTGGTACGTCCGGTAGCGGGGCCATTAGCCGGGCGAACGGTAGGCTGATTTTGCTGAGCTTCAGTACGAGCATCGTAGGCAGCATTGATACGATCTTGCTGCTTTTTTTTGTTAGCGGCACAAGCTGACAAAAGGAAAATTAAAAACAGAGCAGATAAAAGGCGCATAAACAATCTTTACGCTTATTTTTTGCCTCGAGTTTTATCTCAAGTAATTTCTAAAACAAAAGTTACATCAACTATATCATTACTTATAACGAAAAAATGAGTCTATTTGGGTTAATGAAGACCTGCATTTTTCCACAAAAGAGTAATTTTGTAGGTTGAATTGCAAGCTTATGTATAAGACCACCGAAATCACGTCTGCCGAAATTGCCTCTGATAACCCTGTTCACCAACGTTTGCTGTTTCCCTATGTCGAAGCGGCTAAGCTGGTGAGCGGCAATGTACTTGAAATTGGCTGTGGCTGGGGACGGGGCCTGGAGTTGCTCACCAAAGCTGCAGATCACTACACAGGCATTGATAAAAACCAGGAACTAATTGCCTCTCTTGGCAAAGCTTACCCAGATGCTACGTTCGTAGCTGCAAATATTCCCCCCCTTAAAGGTTTAGCTGACAATACGTTCGATTACATCGTTACGTTCCAGGTAATTGAGCATATTGAGAACGATGATTTATTTATCAAAGAAGCCTATCGTGTGCTAAAGCCGGGTGGTAAACTTCTGCTTACGACTGTCAACAGAACGTTTTCGCTCACACGTAACCCATGGCATGTTCGGGAATATTATGCCGATGGTTTGAAATCGTTAATAACCAAATACTTTCCAAAGATTGAAACGCGTGGTATTCATGGCAACGAGAAGGTAATGACGTACTATGAACAGAACAAAGAGTCTGTTAAAAAACTAACGCGCTTCGACATTTTTAATCTGCAATACCGACTCCCTCGGCGACTGCTACAGGTTCCCTACGATCTGATGAACCGCCTGAATCGCAACCGACTTTTACAGGCGGACGGATTGGCTGCTGAGATTAATCACACGGATTACATAATCAGTAATGACCCCGCAGGTAGTTTAGACTTCTTCTACGTAGCAACGAAGTAATTGTATTGCTTATGAACTACACTGCCGCCGAAGGGAATGGTATTACCACAGCTAATATATGAAATAATTATCATATTATTGCTTGTTTGTTATCAAATTTAAAAAGAGTGCCATTGGATGTATAATAAGAAGTTTGGGAACTGACTTATTATATTCGCAAATTCGAATATATTTTTTATGCAATTTTACATTTCAATTAACTACAAATCTCCCAATCCAACTTTATGAATAATTTTCACAAGAGAGAGAAATCTCTGAAGAGATTTCTATGTTCGCTTAACAGCAAGCTACAGTTAACCCAGCGGCTTTATCTATTGTTTTTTGCCTTTACTATTTATCATGCAAATGCGCAGACCTATCCAGCAGGTTTTAGTCAGGTGCAAATCGCTAGTGGCCTGAATAACCCCACTGCGATGGCGTTTGCACCAGATGGACGTATTTTTGTAACAGAACAGAACGGTCAACTTCGTATTATCAAAAATGGTAGCTTGCTGCCCACTCCTTTTGTTACAATAAGTAACGTATATTCATCGGGTGAAGCTGGACTTAATGGTGTGGCATTAGATCCCAACTTTACTACAAATGGATATGTATATCTTTACTACACAGTTCCTGGCGCACCATATAATAATCGCATTAGCCGATTCACTGCTGTAGGCGATGTGGCTCAGGCTAACAGTGAGACATTAGTTTTAAACCTAGACCCGTTAAGTTCAGCCGAGCAGCATAATGGTGGAGCCATGAATTTCGGTAGCGATGGTAAGCTATATGTAGCTGTTGGTGACAGTCGCAATCCTGCCAACGCTCAAAATCTGGATATCTATCTAGGGAAAATTTTACGCATTAATCCCGATGGTAGCGTTCCGGCGGGGAATCCATTCACAACTGGCTCAGAACAACGAAAGCGCATCTGGGCTTACGGGCTACGAAATCCCTTTACATTTAGTATTCAACCAATAACCCAGCGCATATTCGTCAATGATGTTGGAGAGGGAAGCTGGGAAGAGATCAATGAGGCTACCACAGGGGGACTTAATTTTGGCTGGCCAGAAGTTGAAGGAACCGCTCCAAATCCGAATCCCGCCTACACAAATCCAACTTACGCTTATTCACATATAGGGGGACAATGTGCAATTTCGGGAGGGGTATTTTTTAATCCATCTTCAACAACTTATCCTAGCAGCTACATAGGCAAATATTTTTTCCAAGACTATTGCACCAGTTATATTAGTGTACTAGACTTATCAACTGGGGCAGCAACTCAATCATATTTCGCCTGGAATTTGGGAGGGCAAGCAGTAGGGTTAAATATAGGCCCTGATGGTAATCTCTATTATATTAGTCGTTATGGGGGAGGCATTAATAAAATCATTTATACGACCAACGCTGCCCCTAATATAGTTAGCCATCCAACGAGTACGACGGTTTTTCAAGGTCAATCAGCAAGTTTTTCCGTGACCGCAACCGGCACTGCTCCTCTATCTTATCAATGGCAAAAGGGTGGGATTAATATTCAGGGAGCGACCTCCTCTACTTATACCATTGCCAGCACAGTCGCAGCCGATGCCGGTCAGTATCGAGTGATTGTTAGCAATTCATCCGGAAGTGTAACTAGTAATCCAGCCACGCTGGCCCTGACGGCCGCAAATCAGCTTCCCACGGCTACTATCCTCTCCCCCGCTAACAATACCATTTATCGGGCAGGGGATGTGATCAGCTTTTCGGGGTCGGCAACGGACCCTGAAGATGGGGTACTACCAGCCAGCGCCTATAACTGGACGGTTGAGTTTCATCATAATGTCCATTATCATCCAGGCCCTTCTATTCCGCCAGGCATCACAAGCGGCCAATTCGCAACGGCTAATCAGGGCCATGAAGTGGCAGCCGATGTTTTCTACCGCTTGATACTAACAGTAACCGATTCAAGGGGCGGCACCAACTCAACGTATGTTGATATAAACCCCCACGTGGTTACGGTCAATTTTACGACCACGCCTGCCGGCTTGAACCTTGTTTTAGATGGTCAGCCCGTTACTACACCGCGTACCCAGCAATTCGTATCCGGCCTCATCATCCCCCTAAGCGCTCCTTCATCGCAGACGCTAAATAATTCAACCTACCTTTTTGACCAATGGAGTCAGGGAGTTGTAACAAACGGTACGATCACTATACCTGATGTCAACACAACGTATACAGCCAATTATAAACTACCTGTCGATGTAACCCCTGTCGTTTATGCCCAACCTTCTGTTCACTACGGTACTAATAATGCCAGTGTGGTGGTTGAGTTGTATGAATTGAATGGGGTAGCTACTAATAAGACTGTTACGGTTAAAGTGGCTAAACAACCGCAGATCCCGCTGATTTACTCTCCGTCGTCCACTTCGGTGGGAGGGCGCGCGGTACAAAACAGCGAATGGAGCTTTGATGGCATCTCCGATGAAGATTATTATGTACTAACAAAACCGGCGATGAGTGCAGGGGGTGTTAGCGCTTTCGGACTGACTGGAGTATTCAACCCTGGTTACACGTCAGGAACATTAACGGTGAACGCGGTGGCAAATGTGGCGGGGAATAGTGAGGTCATAATGACCAACAACACAGATGCCGACAAAATTGAATATTATCAACAGTAATCACTCATGAATTTTAATAACGCTGTTTTGCCTCATTTTCTCTGAGGCAAAACAGCGTTACTTTTTATAATCATTTTGCCACTGGCGTCATGGTAACTACAATGGACTTCGACGTCGGAGTATGACTTTTTTCGGCAATCGAATCAATCGGTACCAGTACGTTTGTTTCGGGGAAATAAGCCGCACAACACCCTCGCGGAATGTCGTACGTAACGACGACAAACCGATGTGCGGTACGCTGTTGACCAGCGTAAAAGCTGTGTATATCCACTATCTGCTTTTCCTGTAAGCCCAGATTGACAATGTCGTCGGGATTCATGAATACTACGCGTCGTTCATTGTAAATACCTCGATAACGATCGTTGTATCCGTAGACTGTCGTATTAAACTGATCGTGGCTACGGATGGTCATTAATAGTAATTCGCCTGTTTGCAGATCATGATAAGTTGGCGTATTGATCGTAAAGTGGGCTTTGCCATCCTTTGTTTTAAATTCACGAACACGAGGGCCGTTCGGAATATAAAACCCTCCCGGCTTGCGCACCATCTGATTATAATTGTTAAAACCCGGTACAACCTGTTCAATAAGATCGCGGATAAGATCGTAATTGGCAACAAGGGCATCCCAATTAAGCTGCCCTCGCCTAACTTCCTGATTCGGCAGTACGCGTTTAGCCAGTTCACAGATGATAGCTACTTCACTTTTGAGTGTGTCTACAACCGGGTCAACTACGCCATGCGACTGAGCTACTACGCCCGTCGTACTTTCGCAGCTAACAAACTGCTCTCCAGTGGCTTGCCTATCCCGATCCGTGCGTCCAAGGCAAGGTAATATCAATGCTGTTTCGCCGTGAATCAGGTGGCTGCGGTTGAGTTTGGTCGATACGTGAACCGTTAATTTACACGTTCTCAGCGCTTCAGCCGTATAGTTGGTATCAGATACGGCCATAGCGAAATTTCCTCCCAGTCCGAAAAATACTTTTGCCTTACCTTCATGCATCGCTTTTACTGATGCGACTGTATCGAAACCATCTTTACGGGGTGGCTCAAAGCCGAATACTTTCTTCAGCGCATCCAGGAACTCAGGTTTAGGCTTTTCCCAAATACCCATTGTTCGGTCGCCCTGTACATTACTATGCCCACGGATAGGGCTGGCTCCTCCGCCTTCGATCCCGATACTACCTTTCAGCAATAACAGGTTTATAATTTCATTGATGGTATAAACGGCATTTTTGTGCTGAGTCAGGCCCATTGCCCAGCAGATAATCAGCCTGGGGGTGTGTTTAAACAGATCAACTGTTTTCTGAATTTGCGCTACGGCTAAGCCGCACTGAGCAGCTAATTCGTTCAGGTCATACTGATCCAAACTCTTAACAAACGCTTCATACCCTGATGTGTATTGCTGGATAAATTGCTGATCCAATACGTTTCCGGGCGACTTCTTTTCCTCGTCCAGCAGTATTTTACACATGGCTTTCAGCAAAGCCAGATCGGAGTTGATACGTACCTGCAGGAATATGTCTGTCAACTTTTCGGCTCCAAGCAACATATCCCGCGGACTTTGCGGATTTCGAAACGCCAGCAGACCCGCTTCACGTAACGGATTTACGGCTATAACCTTCGCGCCATTACGTTTGGCCGTTTCGAGGGGAGTCAGCATACGTGGGGCATTGGTGCCCGGATTCTGACCCATAATCATAATCACATCCGCTTTTTCGTAGTCTTCGTATTTAACGGATGCTTTCCCCAGCCCTATCGAGTCAGCCAGCGCCACGCTGGTAGATTCGTGGCACATATTTGAGCAATCAGGCATATTGTTGGTACCAAACATTCGAACGAATAACTGATATACAAAAGCTGCTTCGTTACTGGTTCGGCCCGACGTATAGAAGATGGCTTCGTCTGGAGAGTTCAACGAATGAAGCTCATCCGCAATCAGTTGAAACGCATCGCCCCACTCAATAGGCTCATAATGGGTGCCACCGGGACGTAGTACCATGGGCTGCGTGAGTCGCCCCTGCTGGCCCAGCCATAGATCCGTTTTCTGTAGCAGTTCCTCCACCGAATAGCGCTGAAACAGAACGGGCGAGGCCGTATGACTGGTCATTACTTCATCAGCAACCGCTTTCGCTCCACTCTCACAATACTCAGCAATAGCCGAACGATGCCCGTCGGGGTCGGGCCAGGCGCAGGAGGGGCAGTCGTAGCCATCTTTCTGGTTCAGCTTGATCAATGCTTTCCAGCCGCGCCCGGTACCTGTTCCATGCAATACGTGTTTAAAAGACGCTACTATAGCCGGAAGGCCAGCGGCTTCATCATATGGCTTTTCGATCTTGAGTTCGCCAGTCAGTTCTTCAGGGGGCGTATTACGGCTCATATTCATTGATTCAATTTGGTCAGGAAGCAACTAAACCAATAGCGATAGAATGCTGTCGTGCATCAGCGCTATGTGCAAAATAGCAACACGGTACGTTCTGAGCTTCAATCCGCCCCAGGATTTCGCGGGTTTTGGGCTCATTCTTCCCATGAACCTGTCGAATATAAACACAACGTATCTGTTTTGGGAAGTGCTCAACTACTGAGGCATAGATCGTTGGGTCTTCCTGCGTATCATCGCCGAGCAAGATAAACTGCTGATCCGGATACGTTTCCAGGATTCGTACAATCCGCATAAACTTGGTCATGTGTTTATTCTGACCAGTCTTCAGCACTTCGTTCAATTGCTTGAGCGGACTTAGCAGATATACCCCATCGGGAAGGCCATTCTTTCTGGAAAACTCCAGAATATAATCGTACAGATTCCATTCGCTGCTCGATACGTAGAAAAATGGATTGGTAGCCCCCGGGCCGCTGTTTGCTTCAGCCAGCAACTTGTAATGTGCCACTACGCCTTCAAACGGTTTTCGAGTATGTGCATTTTTCGTAAGCAGTACCTTAAGTCGTTTAGTAATGGTAGCTGAATGAGATACTAAAAAAGTATCGTCGATGTCCGAAATGCAGGCAAACGGTGTTGTGTCTGGCACCAGAACCGTCCCTTCAAACACTTTGCCGTTGGCTTGTTTTCGGTTCGACACCAGCTCTGCCCGAACAGGATGCCAGCCCGCAGTAAGCGGATTATTCAGCGAAATTTCCACTCGAAAATAGCCATTCTTATCCGTCGTTGTCTCAGCCGATTGCCCGTTTACGGAAACCCGAACAGTTGCCTTAATGCAAGGTTGAACAAGAAACAAACGCAGCAGGCCCAACGTATTGACGAGTGCATTGGTACGGTATTTTTTACGAGGTAAGGCACTACGTTGAAACGCGCTGCCGTGAATAATTAGCTGGTTCTTGTTGCCAAACCCACGGTATAATTTTATGGCAGGCTGCTCAGATAACCGCAGGAGTTTAAATAAACGCTGCTTTAATCTATCCTTCAGGCCTTTATTTTGTTTATATAGCGATAGGGATTGTACGGCTTCCATACGTTCAGTCGATACGTTCCTTTTATAACTTATAATTCACGCAGAAGTTGACTTTTTTATTTGTTATTAATCCCGTTTCGGGTGGACAAGATAAAACAGCCTGGGAAGATGGCATTCGGACTTTTTTCGCCGATTCCCCACATACTGTCCATCAATTCTATCTTAACGGCAAGACCGACACAGAACTTATCCGGCAAAAGCTTTCCGAGCACAAGCCCGACCGAGTAGTGGCCGTTGGGGGTGATGGTACGCTTAAACTCGTAGCCGAGCAGCTTCTGGATACGTCCACTCCTCTCGGTTTACTGCCTGGCGGGTCGGCCAATGGAATGGCACGTGAACTGGGCTTACCTACGGATGTTCAGAGTAGCCTCGAGATTCTGGTCAATGGTACGCCTAAACCCGTAGATGTTATCTGCGTTAATGATGGAGATGTTTGCCTACATCTAAGCGATATAGGCCTTAACGCTCAGGTCGTTAAGCATTACGAACGAAACAACCTGCGGGGTAAGTTCGGCTATCTGCGAAGCGTCGTGAATGTTTTGCGAAAACGCAGATTACTTCGCTTGTCCATCACCGTTGGGGACGAATGTGTGCATCGGGCAGCCTTCATGGTTGTACTGGCGAATGCCCGAATGTATGGCACGGGTGCCATTATTAATCCGGACGGCGATTTATCAGATGGTCAATTTGAAGTCGTCATTTTTCGCCGGTTGTCGTTCTGGGCAATTCTGAAGCTTTTCTGGCGCTTTCGTCCTTTCGATCCGAAAAATATCGAGATTTATCCCGCTACTTCCGTTGTTATTGAGACACATCGACGCGCCTATTTTCAGATAGATGGAGAATACCGAGGCAGAATCACCAAACTGAATGCCAAAATTCGACCGGGTGCGCTAACGATGCTTGTGCCTGCTACGTAGCGTGGAGCAGGAATGGCGGGGCTGGCTAAAACAATCGGTGCTACCCCTGCCCCTTCACCCGATTGGGTCGACTGTATAAATTAAACCGTTCGTTACGTACAAATCCTGCCAGCGTTATCTCAGCCTCATGCGCCATCTGAACAGCCAGGCTTGACGGTGCCCCAATGGCGCCAATAAACGGAATGCCCCCCATCCAGCTTTTCTGAACTAGCTCTACGCCGATACGGCCACTTAGAAAAACCCCGTATCGATTCAATGGTAACCAGTTTTGCCAGAAAGCCGCGCCTATAAGTTTGTCCAGTGCATTGTGTCGGCCAATGTCTTCCCGGATCAGCAGAAGTTTTCCTTCCGAATCGAACAAAGCAGCCGCGTGTAGACCACCCGTGTAGGCGAATACGCGTTGTGTATCACGGATACGTTCTGGTAATGCGTGGACGATAGACGGCTCAATGGAAAAGTTCGATGCTATGGGGTCTCGTGCGAGAGCCATCACAGCCTCGATCGTCGCTTTTCCGCACAGTCCGCAACTCGATGACGCAAACGTATTGCGCTCCAGGCGCGCCCAATCGACCACTACGTCCGGTTGCAGTTCCACACGAATCACATTGCCCTCTTTCTGCGAATCCTGCACGCAGTGACGACACGAAACAATATCAGTACGCTGTTGAATAATCCCCTCCGTAAACAGAAAGCCCATTGCCAGTTCCTCATCGTGGCCGGGTGTTCGCATAGTTACCGACACAGCCCGCTGCTGCCGGTCGTTGGCAGGCCCAAATCCCAGGCGAATTTCCAGAGGCTCTTCAACAGCCAATAAATCAGGCGTTTCTACAAAACTTTCGCCTGAAATCTTCTGAATAGTAACGGGGGCAACGAGTGGCATACAAGTCTATTTTTAAGACAACACGCCGTAAAAGCAGAAAGTTATCTGACAGACTAAGCTCAGCAGTCGAGCTATCTCAGGCACGCTGTAAAACAAAACATCCCGAAGTTTTGATCGTTCGGGATGTAAGCGAAATTAATCGGCAATACTTAAAAACTAAACGTTGCTGACGCTTTCAGAGCGAACGAATTGATAGGAATGCCATTCGGACCGTCGTTCAGGTAATTGAGCCGGTGAATAGCCTGAATACGTATTAACTTGAAGATATTGTCAATTCCATAGCCTACTTCCATGTAAGGAATCGTCGGGTCAAGTGTGCCAAAATGAACGGTTTTTGATCCATCTTTCATTGGCTTAAAGGAGTCAAGTGCCTGGTTTCGCTTCGACTGGGTTCCCCAGAGTGCATCGACGTTGGCAATTAACCGCCAGTTTAACTTCCGGATACCCGGAATCCGGTTGAATAAAAGCCCTTCAAACCGATGCTGCACATGAATAGCGACAAACTTATCACTCACAAATTCGTAGAACTGCATCCGGTTGAACGTATTGGTCGTCAGCAACGGCGTTGGGTTACCAATGTGGGGGAATAACAGCGGAGCCGGTAGTGTTGAAGGCGTGTAGCCAGCCGACAACAAATACGTAGTACGTCCCAGCGGTCCGAGCCGAAATGTTTGCTGAGCCCGTAAGGTTATCCGATCATAGTTGTAATCGCCCCCCAGCGATTTTGCTCCGCGTGTGTACCGGATCGTGAGGATGGGCGCTTTTTTCGTACCGAGCGTAATCCGCTCATTACCATCCATAATGTATTTTTCTTTCCGGGCCAGACGCGCTTCAATCGACCAATAGGCATCGTTAATATCAGACTTCAACGGCGATAGTTCACCCCAGGCGGGTTGCTCCCGATAGTGAAATGGAAAAAGCGGATCAAATGTACGACTTCCTAACGTTGCCGTAATTAATACACCTTTAACGGGCTCGGTTTTAAAGAACGCTTCTTTTTGGTAGTTCTGATACGCACCCCGGTAACGCCCGAACCGGCTTAAGGCGTAAAAAATCCGATTCCCGCCAATTAACTCGGGGGTCAGGCCCAATCGTTCCAGATCGTTAGAAATCCGAACGCCCGCTATAGTCCAGTGCTGACGCGAGAACAGATAATCAATTTCGGCACCATACTTAAATTTATTATCGAGCGTACCATACGCTACGTAGCCACGTAGCACCCAGTTGCGACTAAACTGTTCGTTCGTGCGGAAACCGATACGTGTTCGTAATCCTTCGACACTGTTGATAGCGAACAGATAAGGATATGGCCCCAAATCAATTCCACCAATTTTATAGAACCCGG
Source organism: Spirosoma sp. (assembly GCF_048594605.1). GTDB lineage: Bacteria > Bacteroidota > Bacteroidia > Cytophagales > Spirosomataceae > Spirosoma. Next base: position 11,020 of record NZ_JBMDWV010000173.1, on the reverse strand, counting down.
TAATAGCTACCTGACCAACGGCTTCGGCCATTTTTACGGCAGGAACGGTCCGTAGTTTATCAATGATCAGGCGAGTTTTCTCATCGCTTTTGTTTAACGAATCGGGGCCCGCCAGATCACGCTGTACAGTGTGCCAGAAAGCCTCATTCGCTGTAGCTACCGTATCGCTCTGCTCAATGGGCTGCTCGTAAAATAAAACGGGGCGAGGGCGATTAACGATTATATTGCTGTTACGTAGCGTCACCTGCGCCCGCAAGCCAAGCGACTGCTTCCCAACACCGGCCAGATCGGCCGTGAGTTTAATACTGACGGGTAGCCAGCCAGCTGTGGCTGACGTACTCGATGCCGAATCAATGGTTGTTTCCAGTTCCTGTTCAATCGTCAGCCCCCGAACGTAGTTCAGGTTGGCGCCGTCGCCGATTCGGGTTTCAATCTGGCAAAGGGCGAACGTAGTGGTATCGATCCAAGCTTTTCCCGTAAAAACGAGATCTTCTTTACGCTTGGGCTCAAACTGTATTTCATAACAGGTATGGTCGCCAATCTGGGTAGTATCGGCCAGAAAAAACTCGTACCAGTTACGCCAGTTATCGCCGATGGGCGAAGCAAAATCTTTGCCCAGAATAGGAATGTAGTTGTCGTAAAAATTCTGACTGACCAGATTTGTTCCCCCCAGCAGTTGCGAACTCAACCCTGCATCATCGACCGCTACGCCTTTGATACGTGTTTTGCGAACATCCTCCCGTTTTCGTTCGGGACTTGATCGGAAATAATAGCGTGAAACTGATTCTGAAGCCAGCAAAGGCAACAAGCGGTGCCCTTCGTTATCGACAATCGAGTCATGCTTGCTCATGGCCTCGTTAATCTTCCTGATCAGCGGATTTTTACGCATCCGGTCTGTTACATGACTGAGCGCGACTTCGGTTTTCACGTAGCTATCGTACTCGTAGGCTTTGAGCCGCTTCCGGTCGTTCATCGTCCGATTTTTACGGAGCTGACGTAGCACGCGCCAGGCGGGGTTTTCGCCAGCCCGAACGGTTACTTCCTGTAAAGCAGTTCCGGCAGATTCCAGCTTAAAATCCACAGCCTGTGTAGGCCGCTCCGGATCAATAGCCCGGCGAAGCGTTTTGTAGCCCAGCGAGCTGACGGCCAGCGAGTCTGTCAGTAACTTAGCAGTGAGTGTGTAGCGCCCCTGCATGTCAGTAACGACACCGACCCGACGCCCAACCAGCGCCACGCTCGCAAAGGGGATGGGTTCGCCTGTATTAGCATCGGTTACTAAGCCTGTAACTTTATAGACAGTTTGAGCCTGAGCTGATGAAGCCGTTCCGATAAGCAATACCCATAAAAATAGCAAAAGAGGGTGTGGATGTAACTGAGTCTTCAATTGTTGGTAGTCTTTGTTTTTCTGTTTTTGGTCTGACGAATTTAAGCGAATACAAACACCGAGGAATGAACGTACTGACTCAAATGCTACAATAAGACAATCAACTGTTGAATAACCCCTACAAATTGTTAGCTTATCTACAAGTACGAGTTTTCAAATTTAAAAATATTTTAAGTAATTATCACCAGAATATTTATAGCTATTTTTACCCATCTTTACGACTAGCCAACCAACCATATCCGGTCGGCATCAGCGCCTTGCTCCGTCCATTCAACAAGCACCTGCTGCGACTCAAGGGTATTTACGCGTATACCCGTATAGTCGGATTTAATGGGTAGATCGCGGTTGTATCGACGGTCGATCAGCACAAGCAATTCCACTTTACGCGGCCGCCCAAAGGCAGTCATCGCGTCAAGAGCAGCCCGTACCATCCGGCCAGTTGCCAGTACGTCGTCAATCAGAATGACGCGCTTATTTTCAATAATAAACGGTACGTTCGTTGCGTTCGGACGGAGCGGGCTATCACGTCGACGAAAATCATCCCGATAGAACGTAGCGTCTAAATGCCCCAATGGTACGTCGTACCCCAGAATGCGATTAAGCTCGCGGCCGACGCGTTCAGCAAAATAAATTCCCCGCGGCTGCATCCCCAGAATAACAGTATCCGTAAAATCCTGGTAATTTTCGATTAATTGTTGCGTCAATCGACTGATAACAATCTCGAGCAGCGGGCTGGACAGAATTAGGCGTTGTTGGTTCATGGAGTAAAAATAGTTGTAAGTCAGCAAGGTGTAAGGAGCCGGACAAAAAAAACAGCCTTTCTGCTCACCCATCGATACGTCCTAAATCATACAAATGAAGTATTGTCTGAACGCTCTTTTTAATGTTGCTTGCCGCCGAAAAAATTCTGATGTCTATGAGACAGGGAGTTGTACTTAGTCTTTCGGTTTTTCTGAGCTTACTGGCAACAGCAACCCAGTCTCAGAATCTTGCTGGTTATTGGCTGGGTGTTACGTATCCGTCTGACCCAAAACAGGCCGTCTACAATTACACCATGACCTTAACACAGAACGGAAATACGTTGGGGGGCACGGCACAAACGGCTAATCCGAATCTACCATTTGGCGGACTCGCTTATTTGTCAGGCCAGCTGACATCAACGCAAATCACGTTTAGCGAAATGGATAAAAATGGCAGTACTACCGTTCAGGATGTATGTTTCTGGCGAGGCACGCTAACCTACAATGCCGCCGACGAAAGCCTGACGGGTGCATACGAGAACATTACAAACGGGGTTACCTGTAAGGACGTGGGGAGCGGCAAGGTTGAATTGTATCGGATCATTCTCAAATCTGGCAACAAATTCTGCAAAGGCGGCCCTATTAATCTGCTGGTCACAGGAAAAAATATTCGCTGGTACGCTTCGGCTTCCCGAACCAATATGCTGGCTGTTGGTAATACGTATTCACCCAAAATCAGCCAAACAACAACGTTTTATATCACACAAACGCTTTATCAGACCGAAAGCCCGGTCGTACCGATAACGGTCGAAATTGTAGAACCAACATTTACTGTCCGACCGCTCAATACAGGCTGCAGCCAGACCGACAGCGCCATTGAAATTGTGGCCCCGGCGTCAACAGATTGGCAATACAGTTTGAACGGCGGTACGTTTCAGACAAAGCCGTTATTTACTAGCCTTAAACCTGGTTCTTACACGGTGGTAGCTAAAGACGCAGCCGGTTGTCAGGCCGAACAGGTTGTTACGTTAACGCCCGAAAATGGACCCTCAATCACCCAATTGGCTACTACGTCCCCCCAATGTGAAACGGCCAATGGTAGTGTGAACGTAATAGCTGCCGGTGGTAAAGCGCCCCTTACGTATTCGATGGATTATGGGCAGACTTTCCAAACCAGTTCACGTTTCAGCCAGCTATCGGGCGGAACGTATACGTTTCGAGTGCGCGACGCAAACGGGTGTGAGTTTAATCGAGTGGCGACTTTACCCAGCTACAATCCGATGGCCGTTCTGAGCGTCACTGGTTCACCAACTACCTGCGGCCAGCCCAACGGCCAGGTAATAATTACAACGGCTGGCGGTATCTTCCCCGTTACGTATAGCCTTGATAAACAATCTTTTCAACCGAAGGGAACGTTCACCAATTTAAAAGCTGGTGATTACACCATCACCGCTCGGGACAGTGCCAATTGTACCGTTAGTCAACCCGTTGGGGTGGCAACCAGCAAAGGCCCTCAAACCGACAATTTTAGCGTAACACCGGAGAGCTGTGGGCAACAGAATGGAGCTATTTTTATTACAGAGAATAGCTCAGCTAACGTTGTTGAGTACTCGCTTGATGGACAGACGTATCAACGTACGACTAATTTTTCAGGCTTAAAAACGGGAGCTTACCGTCTTACAGCAAAGGACTCCAGTGGTTGTATGGCCATGGTCGACGTAACAGTTCCAACCGACTGCGCGAATTTGATTCATCTGCCGACAGCTTTCTCTCCCAATGCCGATCAGCAGAACGATGCATTTGTGGTTCATTTTGCGCAGCCTTCGCTGACGGTTTTACGCCTTACTATTTTCGACCGATGGGGCGCGGTCGTATACAATCGGTCTGGGTTTGAGTTGCTCAGTGGTGAATCGGTTTGGGATGGTCAGGTCAATGGACGTACAGCGCCAGCAGGTGTTTATGTTTATCGACTGGATTGTCAATTTCCTGACGGCACCCAAACCACGTATCGGGAGTCGATTACATTATTGATTAAATAATCTGAACAACGAAAACAGTTTGTCGGCTTGCGATTGGCCTAAATACAAAACGCCCGGCATGGGTTTTCCATGCCGGGCGTTGATCTTGATATTATGCAATTTTGTGGAGAATATCGGATTCGAACCGATGGCCTCTACAATGCCATTGTAGCGCTCTAGCCAACTGAGCTAATCCCCCAGAAAAACGCTATTCTGCGTTTTGTGGGTGCAAAGATGGGCAAAAAATCGACGTACCACAAACCCGGACCTGTTTTTTTTAATTTCCCTATAGAACTGTTCCAGTTACTAATGTTAAGTTTGTTTTGTGGTATCAATTACGTAGTTTTGATACTATACCCGACGCCGTATGCATACCGTTTATATCATTTACAGCCCCTCGACCGATCGTTATTTTATCGGCCAGACAAAAGACCTGAGAATCACGTTGTGGCAACATAATGCCAAAACGAACCCGGCTACTGCCGACGGGAAACCGTGGGAAGTAAAGTTTACACAGCAATTCCCTACCCGTAATGAGGCTCTAAGTCTGGAAATGAAGCTGAAGAAAAAAGATCGTGCCTACTGGGAAGAGTTTATCACCACCGCTCAACAAGCTGCTGTATAGTAGATAGCATTCAACATAAAAAAACCGCTCTCGAAGCGGTTTTTTCGTTTACAAGTCATTGATTGTCTGACAATCCGTATCGACTAAGCGTTGGTATAGTTAAAATGGACGTAACGCTTTCACAAAACGTCCCTTGAAATAATCGCTGTACAAATTATCCTCCCGAACACCCCGCGATGATGATGCATGAATAAATCGGATGTTCTGATTCCCATTCACTTCTGTCACAATACCCGTATGCGATACGTATCCAGCCTGGCCTTTGTCAGGCACAAAAAAGATCAGGTCGCCGGGTAAAATATCCGTCACCTCCACTTCGTGCCCCACTTCTGACTGCTGCCAGGAAATACGAGGCATTTTCAGACCTACCGTATTGAAAACAGCAAACACCAGGCCCGAACAATCGATACCATCGGTCGTATTCCCGCCAGAACGGTAGGGTGTACCCGTGTATGTACGGGCAATTTTCACAACCTCCGGTACGTAGCGATTTTCGTATGTACGACTATCCACGACTTTACCGGTCGGTTTGGCAGCGCTTGATGCTGTTGTTTTGTTTGCCGTCGATGTCCGGGAAACCGACGATGAAGGCCGACGGGCAACAGAATGCGATGAGGAAGGTCGGCGGCTAACCGATGGCCCAGAAGAACGTAGTGCGCTACAGGCCGACAGCAGTGATAGCAGTGATACACTTAGCAGTAGGGAGCGGGTCGTTCCCCAGGGTAAGCGATGTTGCATAAACAGAAATGAATTAGAGAGCCAATGAATGTATAGGCTGAATAACTTAGCCAATTCATAAAAATCTGAAAACATTATGAATTGATTATCGTTGCAACCTATTAAATTTTCATAGATAACGCAATTCGTTTACGTATCTTATCCACCTCCATCACCTTAACTTTTACTTTCTGGAACACTTTCACTACACTTTTCGGGTCTGATACGTAGTGATTGGCCATTTGTGATACGTGCACCAGTCCATCCTGCTTCACGCCGATGTCCACAAATGCGCCAAAAGCTGTGATGTTTGTAACTACGCCCGGCAGTATCATTCCTTCCAGCAAATCATCAATCGATCGAACGCGAGCGTCGTATTCAAACACCGACAACTGTTCGCGTGGATCGCGGCCGGGCTTAGCCAGTTCAGCCAAAATATCACGTAAGGTGGGGATTCCAACGTCGTTTGTTACGTAGCGCTCAGGCCGGATTTGCTCACGCAGGTCGGCTCGCCGGACTAGGTCAGCAACGGTACTCTTTACGTCGGTTGCCATTCGCTCTACAACAGCGTATCGTTCCGGATGAACCGCACTATTGTCCAGTGGATTTTTAGCGCCTTCAATACGTAAAAAGCCGGCGCATTGCTCAAACGCTTTCGGCCCAAGACGGGGCACTTTTTTGAGCTGATCGCGGGAGGTAAACGCACCGTGCTCAGCCCGATAGGCTACAATATTGCCGGCCAGTTGCGGCCCCAATCCGGAAACGTAACGTAGCAAATACGCACTGGCGGTATTAAGAGACACACCCACCTGGTTTACACAACTTTCGACCACCGTATCCAGACTACTTTTGAGATCAGTCTGGTCAACATCGTGCTGGTACTGCCCCACCCCAATAGATTTTGGATCAATCTTGACTAATTCAGCCAGCGGGTCCATTAGCCGACGCCCAATACTCACGGCCCCACGTACGGTTACGTCCCGATCCGGGAATTCGTCGCGCGCTACGTCCGATGCGGAATACACCGATGCCCCCTGCTCACTGACCATGAAAACCGGCTTATTTAGGTTTAGGCTATTAATAAAGTCCTCAGTTTCGCGCCCAGCCGTACCGTTGCCGATCGCAATAGCGTCAATTTTGTATTGAGTCACTAGTTTCTGCACCACCTGAGCTGCCTGTTGTCGCTGATTGTCCGACTGAGTCAGATACAACACCGTGTCGGTCAGCAAGTTTCCCTGCGCATCAAGGCAAACCGTTTTGCAGCCGGTACGGTATCCCGGATCAATAGCCAGTACGCGCTGCTGGCCGAGGGGCGGACTCAACAGAAGCTGGCGCAGGTTATCGGCAAAAATCTGAATGGCTTCCCGATCCGCTTTTTCTTTCGAAGCATTGGCAAACTCCGTTTCGATCGACGGTTTAAGCAAACGTTTATAGCCATCACGAATAGCCAGGGAAACCTGCTCTTTACAAGCCGGAGTACCCGACCGTTCTGCCACAAACTGCCGCTCCAGCCGTTCAATAGCAGCCTCTTCGTCTGGCCCAATACTGACTGACAGAATCCCTTCGGTTTCGCCCCGACGCAATGCCAGTAGCCGGTGTGAAGGTACACGACGTAGTGGCTCGGCAAAATCGAAATAATCTTTAAACTTTACGCCTTCGATGTCTTTTCCTTTTTTCACAACCGACCGAATAATACCCTCTCGCTCAAACAGATTCCGGATGCGCTGACGGGCGTCTACATCTTCGCTCACTCGCTCGGCAAGAATATCGCGGGCACCCTGCAAAGCATCGTCGAGCGTGGGGACGGCATCCGATATGTACCGTTGGGCGATCCGTTCGACGTTCGGTTCGCGCTGGGCAATCAATACGTTCGCCAGAGGCTCCAAACCCCGCTCAATTGCTAACGTAGCGCGAGTTTTACGCTTCTGTTTGTAAGGAAGATACAAATCCTCAAGATCGGTAAGTAAACCGGCCTCCTCAATTTTCCGGCGTAATTCAGGGCTTAGTTTTCCCTGCTCATCAATGGCTTTGAGAATAGCCTCCCGGCGTTTGTCGAGATCGAGCAGTTTTTGATACGTGTCCCTGATCTGAGTAATTTGTACTTCATCCAGTGGGCCACGATTGGATGCGGTTGCTTCCTTGCGATAACGGGCAATAAACGGAACAGTAGCTCCGCCATTCAGTAGTTCGACGGTTGCGGCAACTGATTTCTGGTTGAGGCCAAGCTGTGCTGCAACGCGCTGTTCAAGCGATTGAATCATGCAATTTAAATAACAATAGAACCGCAAAAATGGCGCTACGAACTGACAGGGCAAAAAAAAACATGCCTTCTGGCATGTTTTTACAACGGTTGTCTTCTATATCTTACAATTAAGCTATTTCGACATTTACGGCATTCAAGCCTTTCTTACCGCGCTCGACATTGAATTTTACTTTGTCGTTTTCACGGACTTGATCGATGAGGCCGGTAGCATGTACGAAAATGTCTTCAGTGCCATCATCGGGTTTAATAAAACCATACCCTTTGGTTTCATTAAAGAATTTAACTGTTCCTGTTTGCATTGCTTGGTTTAAATTTCGGCTAATAACGACACAATAAAATTGTTTTCCAAATAATAAAGCCAATTTTCAGCTATAAATCAAGGGTTTTATTTACATGTAAACTACTGCACAGTCATCGTATCGCAATTCGTTATTACAGGCCGAAAATCCGCGTTTTTCAGGCCCGGTAGATAGCCATTGGCAGAGCGACTCCGGTCACCCATGCAGGCATCTCGCTACTTTGCGTATTTTTGGCGATTAACTGAATTGAAGAGTAGTGAAGATTGACTTAATTTCGTTCATGCGCGTAGCGGGCATTGTGGGAGCATTACTGGTGGGAGGGCTAAATATGGCTTCGTCGCAGGTGGTTGTCAGCAACGCTGATGAACCTTCTTTATACAGCTATTGCCAGCGTTTTCAAACGCTGTATACCCAGATTCGTGTCCAGAGTGTAACGCCCGATTCGGCCCGGCAGCAGTTTAGCCGAATCATGAACGATTTACAGACGCGGTTTCGCAGTCAGGAAACGTATCATCAGGATTCCCTTCAGCGCGACAGTCTTCAACGTAGCGGTCAGTATTTTTCCTTTCCGATACGTGGTTACACGACCAGCGCTATTGGCGGTACGCACGGCGAAGGCTACCGGGGCGTCGGGTTCGATTTGTTTGATTATAACGTACGGGGCAGCCATCCTGCTCAGGACATTTTCATCCGCGATAAAAATCAGGACAACATCGATGATCTGACCCAGCAACCCGTGGATATACTGGCGATGAGTTCGGGCCTGGTGCTGGCCATTGAATCAGCGTGGAAGCCCGGCTCTGAATATCGGGGAGGAAACTGGATTTGGGTGTACGACCCGATTATGCATGGCTTATTTTACTACGCTCACAATAATCAGGTCGACGTGACACCGGGGCAGTGGGTTCAGGCCGGGCAGAAAATTGCCGAAATGGGACGTAGCGGTTATAATGCGTACAAAGCCCGCTCACCGACCCATTTGCATTTAATGTATCTACAAATCCAGCCGAACGGTTTGCCCTTACCTATCAATACGTATAAGTGGCTTCTGACCGCCAAACTCTCTAAATGAACTATAGAGTTGTAGGGTTATAAAGTTGAAGAGTTGTATACTATAGAACTATTCAGCTTTATAACCCTACAACTTTATAACTCGTCTACGACTCACGCACCAGATTCACTCCTGTAACGAGGAAAATCATACCCACAATAAAAGGAGCGGCTGATTCGGCTTTTGTTATACTCATTCCCAAAACGGATTTGCCATCGGACAGGAACGCGACTAAGGCAAAAAGAACGACAACGACGCCGATGATGGTAAGTGATGCGCCAAAGAAGCGCCGGAAATTGGTATTGTTATTATCCATAAACGAATTAATGTACAATGGTATAGTGAGGAATGGATCGTGTCGGGACGGCAGTTCTGCTTCTAGCCCTTATTGGCATGATCCAATTCTCATTTCTGTTTTTCTGTTAAACCACGTTTGCGGCCCTCTTCCAGTAAATACGGATAAGCAACATCGAGCGAATTGGGAACAATGCCGTCCAGAATCGCTTCCCGCAAAATAGTTTTAAGCTCTCCTACTTCTTTTGAAGGCGGCAGACCAAACGTTTCCATGATCAGCTCACCCGTAATAACAGGCTGAAAATTACGTAGTTTATCCCGTTCTTCCAGATCGTGCAGCTTCCGCTCTACCTTATCAAAGTTACGCAGATGCTTTTGCACACGTTCGTAATTTTTCGACGTAATATCGGCGCGGCAGAGCGCCATTAAGCCTTCCAGGTCATCGCCCGCATCAAACAACAACCGACGTAGCGCCGAGTCAGTAATTTGCTCTTTGGAGAGAGCGATTGGGCGCAGGTGCAGCCGAACGAGCTTTTGCACAAAACGCATATGCTCATTGAGGGGCAACTTCATCGTCCGGAAAATCCCCGGTACCCAGCGGGCGCCTAAATCTTCATGTCCATGAAACGTCCAGCCTACTTTCGCATCAAAGCGTTTCGTAGCGGGCTTGGCAATATCGTGTAACAAAGCCGCCCAACGTAGCCAAAGTTCATTTTCAGGATCAGTGTTATCTTTTCCAGAACGATTGGCAATATTATCGAGCACCTGCAACGTGTGGTAAAAATTATCTTTATGGCCTTTCCCTTCAATGGTTTCAACCCCTCGTAGAGCCACTAGTTCCGGAAAGATCCGATCCAGTAAATTAGCGTGATATAACAGCTTGAAACCGTACGAAGGTGTTGGCGACAGAACAATTTTGTTCAGTTCATCCGTGATACGTTCTCGGGAAACAATCGTGATACGTTCGTTCATTCGCATTATTGCATCGAACGTATCGGGCTCAATATCGAAACCGAGCTGCGAAGCGAACCGGATGGCCCGCATCATACGTAGTGGATCGTCGGAGAACGTTACGTCGGGACTCAGGGGGGTTCGAATGATTTTGCGTTTCAGGTCTTTCAGGCCGTCGAACGGATCAAGCAATTGTCCAAAACCGTCGGTATTCAGACTGATTCCCATTGCGTTGATGGTAAAGTCACGGCGGTTTTGGTCGTCTTCGAGCGTACCATCTTCTACAATTGGCTTCCGCGAATCGCTGCGGTACGACTCTTTCCGCGCCCCAACAAATTCAACTTCCCAATCCTGCCCAGCCTGGATGGCCCGGAGCATCGCCGTACCAAAGTTTGGAAATACCGCTACGTTCGTCTGTAATGCTTTTCCAACAGCTTCGGCCAATTCAATTCCGCTGCCAATGCATACAATGTCAATATCTTTCGATGGCCGTCCCAGCACCAGATCACGCACGAATCCGCCGATCACGTAGGCTCGTAAACCAAGCGCGTCGGCTTGTTGGGCCACGGTATTAAAAATGGGATTCTTATGTAACGTATCACTGAAATTCATCGGTAGTTGGTAGTCGAAAATCGATAGTGATTGGCACAGTGTATTGGTTTTTGCCAGCTACTAACG
>NZ_JBMDWV010000172.1:0-18022 GCF_048594605.1 Spirosoma sp. | reverse complement strand
AGCCGCACCACAACGGCCCGGCGTCGGACGGTCTATTTCAGCGCTACGTCCGTTCTGCTTATCCTGGGCATATTCCTGTCAAATATCCCCGGTGGCTTCGATGTGATCTTCCCATTGACCTTACTGATTCGGTGCATCGTGAATTTGCAGCCCGTCCGAAAAGGATACCGAACACCCGCTCTGATGGATTGAAACAGGACGTCGATTGAAAATGGAAGCGAAAGGAGGGGTAGGTTGATAATTCGGTCTCCTTTCTACCTAAAACCTGTTTTTCGCTACATGAAACGTCTATTCCTCGTTTTCTACCTCTTTTGTTTTACGGAGCTGATTGCTCAGCCCTCCGAACGTGTTGTCAAGATCTTTATAACCCCCGATCATGCGGATTGGCTTTATAAAGTCGGTGAGCCCGTCAAGTTCAACGTAGTGGTTTACCGGAATAACGTACCGCTGAAAGGTGCTAAACTTCGCTACGAGATCGGTCCCGAGAAAATGGAGCCGACTAAAAAGGAAACGGTAACGTTACGTGACGGCACGCTAGCACTGGATGGCGGCACGATGAAAACGGCGGGTTTTCTGCGTTGTATGGCGTTTGTGGAGTTCGACGGAAAAGAATACAAAGGCTTGACAACCGCTGGTTTTGAACCACAGACCATTAAACCGACCGTTGCCAATCCAGCCGATTTTAAGGAATTCTGGGACAAAGCGAAGGCCGATCTGGCAAAAATACCTGTCGATGCACGCATGACGTTGCTGCCGGAACGCTGTACCGAGCTGACCAATGTGTATCACCTGAGTTTGCAGAATATCAATAATTCGCGCTTTTACGGGATTCTGTGCGTACCAAAGCAAGAAGGGAAATATCCGGCCATCCTGCGTGTGCCGGGTGCGGGAGTGCGCCCATATAACGGCATGATTGCTGAAGCCGACAAAGGTTTTATTACCCTTGAAGTCGGGATTCATGGCGTGCCGGTAACCATGGACCCCGGCGTTTATGTGGATCTCGCTCGCGGGCCGTTAAGTGGTTACCAGGCGGCTAACCTCGATGATCGCGACCGATATTATTACAAGCGCGTCTATCTGGGCTGCGTTCGGGCGGTCGATTTTCTGGCGAACATGCCTCAGTATGATGGGCAGAATATGGCCGTAACGGGCGGCAGCCAGGGTGGCGCTTTGTCCATTGTGACGGCTGGGCTGGATTCCCGGATTAAGTGGCTGGGCGCGTATTATCCGGCTCTGTGCGACGTAACGGGTTATCTCAACGGCCGGGCAGGTGGCTGGCCGCATCTATTTGCGGGTAATGAGCTGGCCTACAACAACAAACCCGACCGGATTAAAACCACGGGCTACTACGACGTAGTGAACTTCGCACGACTGGTAAACGTACCGGGTTATTATTCCTGGGGTTTTAATGACGAAACCTGCCCGCCAACGTCCATGTACGCGGCTTACAACGTAATTCCCGGCCCCAAAATGCTGGATACTGCTCATCTCGATACTGGCCACTGGACGTACCCTGAACAGACCGAGAAAATGACAAACTGGCTGATAGGGCAATTGAAGGGAGCGAAGTAATCAGTAACGTAGCGGAGACGGCCTGCCAGCTCCCGCGCGAAAAAAACGCAACAAACGGGCTAAATTTTCGTAGTTTCAGTATGCAACTCTTTATCAATAGTAAACTCAACGACACACGTAAGGCTGAACTTCAGCGACAATTATCCGCCGACGTAACGCCGACTTTTCGGGATGATCTGCCGAAAGATGAACAACAAAAAGCCTTTCAATCGGCTGATATTGTGCTGGGTAACCCCCCGGCTGCCTGGTTCGCCGAACCCCTGCCCAATCTGAAATTCTGGCAACTGGATTCCGCCGGATTCGATGGCTACAAAAACGCACGAATAACGGCTTCGGTCGCCAATATGGGCGATTATTTTGCGTGGCCCTGTGCCGAAACGATGGTGGCGGGCATCCTGGCCATGTACCGACTGATTCCCGAACTGGCCGTCCTGCAAAGTCGCTCCGAGTGGGTTGGTCAGCCCCTGCGTGATCATATGCGCTTGCTGAAAGGGCAATCGGTCGTCATTCTGGGTACGGGAACCATCGGGCAGGCCGTTCGCCAGATGCTGTCCGGTTTCACGTGTACCATAAAAATGCTGGCCCGCACCGATCCCCATGCGGATTTGCATTCGGCCGATGAACTAAAAACCATCCTGCCTGAAACGGATATCGTTATCAACTGCCTGCCCGGTACGGCTACCGCCTTCATGTCGGCTGACCTGATCGGGGCTATGAAGCCGGGCCGTATTTACGCCAATGTTGGCCGGGGCAGCACCACCGACGAAACCGCTTTAATTAAAGCACTTCAATCCAATCAACTGGGCGGTGCTGTCCTCGACGTAACGGCTACCGAGCCGCTGCCAGCTGACAGCCCTCTGTGGACAATGCCGAACGTATTGCTGACGCAGCATACAGGGGGTGGCCAGCCTGACGAAGATGCCGGAAAAGTCGTGCTGTTCCTGCGCAATCTCCCCAAATTTCTGGCTGGTGAGCCGCTCGAAAACGCTGTCGAGTTAGGCCGTGGTTATTGAGATAAAACCCTGAGTCCTCTGGAGGAGATTCAGGGTTTTATTCGGTAGATTTCTGGTGTACAGCCTTTCCATACTGTAGTCGGGTTAAAGGCATGAAATCACGGTGTAGCTATCTCATTCTTAGCGTAATTGTCAGTTGCTTACTGGCAGCTATTGTACCTCCTAAGCTAGCTAAGATTCAGCGGCCGCGCGATACATGGGCGATTCGCTCGGTGCTGGATAAGAAGCCGAGGATGCTGACCCTTGCCCTGGATTCGGCTTGCTACGTAGCATATGATCTGGCACAGTGCACGTTGTATAAAGTTTGGAAAGGTGGCGTGTCGCTGGACGGTGCGCCTTACACCGACCAGAAAACTATTCAACCCACCTCATGGGGAACAGCGTATGTACCCGACAGTTTGCTGACGTACCAATGGGTTGCCGAGTCGGGCGGAAAAAACGTATTGACGAGTATAACCAACAAAGGATACGCGTTTCGGAATAATCAGATTTACCTGAAATACCGACTCACTACGTCGCTGGGTGATACAATCACGGTTGAAGAAAGGCCGGAGTTTATACGTAGTAATACTGGCAAACCAGGCCTGGAACGGGTATTTACACTGGCTGACGCTCCAACGAACGTAACTGTATTGCTCAAATCCCGACAGGGAACAATACCCCTGTCAGCCAGTAAAGTGACCCAGTCTGTTACGTATTTTCAAAACCTTCCTCCGCAGCGCCTGCCGCTCATCGAAGAAAAGTTTGCGCATAGAGGCCAGTATCTCATTGAAAAAAGCGACTGCTCAACCTGCCACGAAATCGATGAGCCAATGGTTGGTCCGTCGTTCCGGCAGATTGCCGCTCGCTACGGTAAGGAAAAAGACGTAGTAAGTCGTCTGATACGGAAAGTACGTGAAGGCGGAACGGGCGTTTGGGGTAGCAGCGTCATGAATCCGCACCCGGCGCTGGCCGAAAACGATGTCAGAATCATTATTGACTACATTTTTACCCTGAAGCCGAAAGGATCCGTCGACGTAGCGTCGGTGACCCAAAAACAAACCGAGACCACCAGGGCAAAACCGGGTTATGGTGCTGAAGTCGAAGGGGTTCATCCGAGTTATGAACTCACTACGTTGCATCGGCCCGATTTTCAGCCGCGCGTGGGCGGACTGGCGTTTTTGCCTGACGGTCGGTTGCTGGTTACGACCTGGGATACCGTTGGTGGCGTCTACGTACTGGATCGGCTCACAACAGGAAATCCACGCGATGTACGGATCAAGCGGATAGCATCGGGACTGGCTGAACCGCTGGGAATTACGGTTGTAAACGGACAAATCTACGTACTGCAAAAGCACGAATTGACCCGCCTGGTTGATCGGGATGGCGACGATGTTATCGACGATTATCAGGCCGTTTGCAATACCTGGGGCGTCAGTGCTGATTTTCACGAATTTGCCTTTGGGCTGGTGTATAAAGACGCCTACTTCTACATAACGCTGTCGATGGCCATGCGACTTAAACCCGGCGAATTACAGCAACTGGACCGGGGACGGACGATCAAGATTGGCATGGACGGACGATACGAGTGGGTGAACTACGGGCTACGAACGCCTAACGGAATCGGTTTGGGACCGGATCGGGCCATTTTCGTAACGGATAATCAGGGACAATGGCTGCCCGGTAATAAACTGATTCACATCAAGCCGGGTGAGTATCATGGCATGGGTTGGGGGTTACTCAATTCGAATGCTAGTCCGCCGATGGCACAACCCGCCATCTGGCTGCCCGAAAATGAAATTGCCAACTCGCCTTCCGAACCGATTCTGATGCAGGACGGCCCTTACAAAGGCCAGCTGTTACACGGTGACGTAACCCATGGCGGCATCAAGCGAGACTTCCTGGAAAAAGTCGCCGGTGAATATCAAGGTGCCGTCTTTCGGTTTAGCCAGGGTTTTGAAGCGGGTGTGAACCGACTTTGCTGGGGTCCCGATGGAGCCTTGTACGTTGGCGAAGTGGGGATGGCCGGTGGCGGATGGAGCTGGCGGGAAAAACGGTTTGGGCTTCAACGCCTGAAATACAATGGAAAGACTACGTTCGAGATGCTGGCGATTCGGGCGAAACACCGGGGTTTTGAGCTTGAATTTACCGAGCCCTTGTCCGAAAGCCAATCGCTGCAACCAGCCGACTTTTTTGTACAGCAATGGTGGTACAAGCCCACACCCAATTACGGCGGTCCCAAGATGGATTTGAAACGAATGAACGTAACGCGGCTGAACATGTCCAAAGACCGCACCTGGGTTTCTGTCGAGATTCCTGGTCTGGAAACAAAACATGTCTTCTATATCCGATTGCCCGACCATCTGAAAAGCGCGGGTGGCCAGTCGTTATGGTCGTCGGAAGCCTGGTACACACTCAATAACATTCCACCAAACGTTACGACACCGGCTAATGAATGATCAGCCAAACAGGAGCGGACAAATAAATCGCCGTACGTTTATTCAGTCTGCCGGAGCCTTGATGGCCCTGGGGACGAGAGCGCCCGTCGCAACCGGTAATCATCAACGTAATGAACCGAAGCCTTTATCCCCGATACGTATCAAACGGGTCGATTCCAACTTTGAGCGGGAACCGCTGAATCCGTACCGATTTAAAGGCAGTGCCATCACGGAAAGCTGGCAGGTGGCCTCGCTGCTCGAAAGTGAGTCAGGCATTCGCAAAGTAGGTTTGTGTACGCAGGGTGTCCTCTGGTCAGACGCGAAGGTGTTTGCAACGCATTCCGAACGAGTGGGTAATGCGCTCATGTACGCCATCAGCGACCGTGCCCTGCAAATACTGAATGGTAACACGTTTAGAGACCCCGTTACGTTGCTGGACGATCTATTGCCCGAAGTGTATGCTTATGCCAAAACCATTACGCGCAATTCCGACCTGCGGAAAACCTTCGCCCTGAATGCATTGGTCAGTGTCGACAACGCGGCCTGGCTGCTGTATGCGCAGGAAAACCGCCTGACAAATTTCGACGATATGATTCCCAAAGCGTACAGGCCGGGTCTGTCGTATCGGCATACGAACGTAGCGAGTATTCCGGCTTTCAGCGTAGGCACGTCTGCCGACACCATCAAAGCTGCAGCCGATGAAGGTTATTTCATCATGAAGTTAAAAACCGGCTCGGCGGGTACGCAGGCTGAGATGCTGGAAAAAGACATCGCTTTTCTGACGGCGGTGCATAAGGCCATTGGTCACTACGAAACGCCCTACACCAAAAGTGGCAGGATTCCGTACTATTTCGATGCCAACGGACGCTACGAGAAAAAAGATACCCTGTTACGTTTCCTGGACCATGCCCGGAAGATTGACGCCTTCGACCAGATTGCTGTAATTGAGGAACCCTTTGAGGAACGTAACGAAACGTTTGTAGGAGATCTGGGGGTTCGGATTGCGGCCGACGAAAGTGCGCATACGGTTGACGATGCCGCGGTACGTATCCAGCAGGGCTACTCAGCCATTGCGGTCAAGGCCATCGCCAAAACCCTGAGTATGACCATGAAAATTACCCAGCTGGCGTATGAGAAAAATGTTCCGTGTTTCTGCGCCGACCTGACGGTAAACCCTATTCTCGTCGACTGGAACAAGAACGTAGCGGCCCGCCTTCCTCCATTCCCTGGCATGACCATCGGCTTGCAGGAAACAAACGGTCACCAGTATTTTAAGCAGTGGGATAAGCTGATGAGTTACCATCCCCGGTCGGGCGCATCCTGGACCAGAACCCAGCGCGGAGTGTATCTGACAGACTCCTCTTTCTACGCCGAAAGTGGTGGAGTTCTACTGCCTTCTGAACACTATGATCAATTGTTTACTCGTGCCTGACTCCCGGAAACGACACGTATGATTTACGCTGAAAAATTAGGGCCGGGAAGCCGTTTTTATTGAACTGTTAAGGAAACAGATTTTTTAGGAAAGAGGGCTTAATCAAGGCAATAGTGCCGTTTTTACAAATTTTCTTTGTATATTTAAGCTGCCGAACGCTATACGTAAGTTTGTTATATCCACCTGCTTATTCATCTGGAATAGGTGCTAAAGTAAGTCAATGGTAAACGAAGAAAATGAACAACCAATGGATGCCGACAGCGGCCAGCCGGAAGCCGAGTTTTCGGCCGATGGGCTGGAACTGACAGGCGCCATTGAACCGGATGAATTTCCGATTGATACAACCACTGAAGTCCTGCATGACCAAACCGTCGTGTCGGGATTATATGAAAATTACTTCCTCGATTACGCTTCCTACGTTATTCTTGAGCGAGCCGTGCCTGCCGTTGAAGATGGGCTCAAACCTGTACAGCGCCGGATCTTGCACGCCCTTAAGGAAATGGACGATGGACGCTTCAATAAAGTGGCGAACGTTATTGGTCAAACCATGCAATTCCATCCGCATGGCGATGCCTCCATTGGCGAAGCGCTGGTCAATATTGGTCAGAAAGAACTTCTCTTTGATACCCAGGGCAGCTGGGGCGATGTTCGCACGGGCGACGGTGCGGCTGCTCCCCGCTACATTGAAGTGCGGCTTTCGAAGTTTGCCCTCGATGCAATCTATAATGACAAAACCACGGAATGGCAACTGTCGTACGATGGCCGCAAACGCGAACCTGTTACGTTGCCCGTCAAGTTCCCGCTTTTGCTGGCGCAGGGCGTAGAAGGCATTGCCGTTGGTCTGTCGACTAAAATTCTGCCTCACAATTTCAACGAACTGATTGAGGCTTCCATACAGATCCTGAAAGACAAGCCGGTCGCGCTTTATCCCGATTTCCAGACAGGTGGTCTGATTGATGTCAGCAATTACAACGATGGCCATCGCGGTGGTAAGGTTCGGGTAAGGGCGCGTATTGAAGAACTGGATAAGAAAACCCTGGCCATTCGGGACGTACCGTTTGGTGTGACAACCTCGCAGTTGATCGATTCGATTGTGAAGGCGGCTGAGCTGGGCAAAATCCGGATCAAAGCGCCGAGCCGGAACGTAGCGGCTGTGGTCGACAACACAGCCAAAGACGTTGAGATTCTGGTGCATCTTCAGCCCGGTGTTTCACCCGACGTAACGATTGATGCTCTGTATGCCTTCACCGATTGCGAAGTGTCGATTTCGCCCAATGCCTGCGTCATCATCGGCGATAAACCGCACTTTGTCAGCGTAACGGATATTCTGCGCGTTAACACGCACCAAACCGTTCAACTGTTGCAACGTGAGCTTGAAATTCGGCGTAGTGAGTTAATGGAACGGTTGCTGTACAGCTCGCTTGAAAAAATCTTTATTGAGAATCGCATCTATCGCAAAATCGAAGAATGCGAAACTTTCGAAGCGGTGCTGGAAACGATCGATAAAGCGCTGAAGCCGTACAAGAAGCAGTTTTACCGCGCCATTACGGAAGATGACCTGATCCGCCTGACTGAGATCAAAATCAAGCGGATTTCTAAATACGACGGTTTCAAGGCGGAGGAACTGATGCGTCGACTGGAGCAGGAACTGGCCGAAACGGAGGATAACCTGGCGAACATCACCCGGTATGCTATCGGTTATTTTAAAGAATTGCAGAAAAAGTACGGGAAAGGTCGCGAACGTAAAACCGAAATCCGGGCGTTCAACACCATTGCCGCAAGTGTGGTGGCCGCTGCCAACCAGAAGCTCTACGTCGATCGGGAAGGCGGTTTCATTGGGTACGGTCTGAAGAAAGACGAATACGTCAGCGACTGTTCCGACATTGATGAGATCATCGTATTCCGTCGCGACGGCAAATGCATGGTGGTGAAAATTGCGGAAAAAGTTTTCGTTGGTAAGGATATTGTGTACGTATCGGTATTCAAGAAAAACGACGAGCGCAAGATTTATAACGTAGTGTACCTGGACGGTAAATCGGGAATCTCGATGGTTAAGCGTTTTCCCATCACGGCTGTTACGCGGGATCGGGAGTACGATTTGACGATGGGGAATCCAAAGTCGAAGATGACGTATTTCAGTGCGAATGACAATGGCGAGGCCGAAGTGATAACCATTAACCTGACCGCCCAGAGTTCAGCAAAAATCAAACAATTTGATTTTGACTTCGCCAGCATCGCCATTAAAAACCGATCGGCTCAGGGAAATATTCTGACGAAGTACCCGGTTCGAAAAATCA
This sequence comes from Spirosoma sp., assembly GCF_048594605.1. Taxonomy (GTDB): domain Bacteria; phylum Bacteroidota; class Bacteroidia; order Cytophagales; family Spirosomataceae; genus Spirosoma. Next base: position 9,291 of record NZ_JBMDWV010000172.1, on the reverse strand, counting down.
CCCTGAAAACCGGTGGGGTTTCGACCCTCGGCGGGGTAGACATTTGGTACGACGAGCACCTCGGAAGACTCAATCGGGATGAACGCGGTCGGTTGCTGGGAAACTTCAACGCAAAAGACAGCATTCTGGTTGTTTACCATGATGGACAATACGAACTGACAAATTTTGATCTGACGAACCGCTATGAACCCAATACCATTGCGGTACTGCAGAAATTCGATCCGGAAACCATTCTATCGGCCATTTATTACGAAGCGAATCAGAAAGCCTGGTACGTGAAACGATTCAAGGTTGAGACGACATCGCTGGACAAGAAATTCAGCTTCATCGGTGATACCAAAGGATCGAAAGCCCTGGCCGTAACCGCTGAACAGCACCCACGTATTGAAATCATACATCAGGTGAAAGATCGCGGGCCGGTTGAAAAGATGGTGCTGGAACCGGAAGGGTTTATTGACGTACGGGGATGGAAGGCGTTAGGAAAGCCAATGCCATTTGCGCGGGTTAAGGACGTTAAACTTTTGCCGCCAAAAATTGCCAAAGAAAACGTAAAGACAAGCCCGATTGATGAGTCGACTGCTTCCATTGCAACGGAAGTTGAGGAAAAAGAATCGATACAGCTGGGGTTATTTTCGTAAAGAGACAACCCTGAATAGACGCCAGTTTGGCCAGTCTGAAAACAAAACAGCGGATAAAAGATTTTATTAGTTGGCTTGAAAATCAGCAATTAAAAGTGGGAATAGCAAAATTTTTAGGTCTGCGAACGGTAATTTATGCCGCTCCTAACCTTATTAAAACAAAGGATTGGTATACAAAAGCGTTAGGGATTGATCCTTACTTTGATGAGCCGTTCTACGTTGGTTTTAATGTTGGCGGCTACGAACTGGGCCTTGATCCGGATGCGCAACCCGCTGATGGGAGTACAATAACGTATTGGGGTGTTGAGCAGATCGAACAGAGTGTGCAGCAATTGATTGAGAAGGGTGCCATTGTTCATGCCGACATTCAGGATGTGGGCGATGGAATTAAAGTTGCCTCCATCCGCGACCCATTTGGGAATATAGTCGGACTGATCGAGAATCCGCATTTTAGTCTTTAAAAATGAACACGACCCTGGCTACCGAATACAGTGATCAACCTCCGCACGAAGCGGTTGGCATCCGTATTGTCAAGGGGATTATCAAAGCCATAATCGTTCTTGCTTTTCTGGGAGCCATAGTCGTGCTTATCTGTAATTGGTGGGTAGTTCACAACACCCGCAATCAAACCTATTTCGATATACACAAACTGCCTGCCAACGACGTAGGATTAGTGCTGGGAACCAGCAAATTCGTCAGGACAGGCAAGGAAAATCTGTTCTTCCGATATCGGATGGAAGCTACGGCCCGGCTTTGGAAAGAAGGCAAAGTAAAATACCTGATCCTGAGTGGTAACAATGATTCTGAGTATTACAATGAGCCGGTGGATATGCAGCGGGCTTTAATCAAGCTTGGTGTACCGGCCTCTGTAATGACGCTTGATTACGCGGGCTACCGAACGTTCGACTCGGTGGTACGCTGCAAAGATGTTTTTAATCAGGAAAAGATCACGATCATCTCGCAGAACTTCCATAACGCCCGCGCACTCTACATCGGAAATCACGAAGGTATTGAAGCCATTGCCTTTGCTGCGCAGGATGTGCCCGACGGCTATTCGTTACGTACCCTTATCCGCGAATACCTGGCCCGTCCTTACGCGATACTGGATGTTTACGTAATCCGGCCCAAACCCGAAACAGGTAACTGGGAGCGTAAGCGCACCCCTTAATTCCTTCTATTCTTCTTGCTGACCAGAATTTTCCAACTCATCAGAGACTCTGACAAGGCAGATATTTTTTGAGTTTTACTTTTTTTAAAGTAAAAACAAACTCATTAAGGGTGCACACGTACGTATTGTATAGCCGTCAGGCTGTTAGCCAAAATATCCAATGGCATTCCTGCGTCATAACAGGTAGTCGTTCTACGTACGGAATAAAGTACGGCTAGTTTTTCGGCAGACCGTCAATATTGACGTAACTTTGCACTGACGTTACGCCAGATCAGGTAATGGTTGATTGAGTAAAAAAGTGCTGATTTTCGATTATAGAAAGGTGTGCGTATTAATCATCAAAAAATAGTACTAACCATCAGATTGGGTACCTTCATAATTACTAATTATGGTTTCTAATGACGAGCTGATTCGCATTATCGATTTATTAAATACAACTTACGAGGGGGAGGAAGCCTGGCACGGACCATCGGTCGTTGACGTATTGCGGGGTGTAACACCCGATATGGCCGGTCGTCGGATTGCGCCCAATTCCCACAGCATCGCTGAATTGGTCTTTCACATGACCAGCTGGCGGATATTCTGCGTCAAAAAGATGCAGGGTGACGAAAAGTTTGACATTCTGACCCCTGATAAAAATTTTGGGGCTTTACCCGATAAAATCGACGATTTCGAGTGGGAAGCCCTCGAAATGGAATTGAGCCTGAGTCAGGAAGAGTTGATCAACGAACTCGACAAGCGTGACGACGACGAGTTTCTGGAGGATATCGTGCCCGGTCGCGATTACACGTATTACGACATGTTGCACGGGATTATCAATCACGATATGTACCATACGGGTCAGATTATGATTCTTCGCAAAGCACTGACTCATAAAGGAGCCGGATCGCGTTACGACGAAGACGATGATCGGGATGAATACGGTTCGCCATTCGGCAGCAGCCACGAACACGACGATTATTATTGAAATAAAGCAGCTGAAGAATAAACGGGTATTGTTTGCTACGTATGATCGTACTGAAATGACCTGTATGGGGCATAAGTACAGGTCGGCATAAGGTAGACCAGGAGAGTGTATACATCGGTACGTTAACAGTTAAAACTTCCGTAAGAAAATGATCGGTGGAGACAGCACAATTCGGATCGCCTATTTACTAACGGTTCATAAAAATCCGGTTCAGGTTGGGCGCTTGCTCAAGCGGCTATATTATCCGGGCGTTCATTTTTTTATTCATGTGAGTGCAAGTGTACCCTTAGCCGCTTTTCAGGAGTGTACACAGGGCGTACCGTCCGAAGCAATTCACTTTACACGTATGCGCATGCGTATCCGTCAGGGTGATTTTTCGCTGGTAACGGCTACGTTAAACGGCCTGGTCGACGTCCTGAGCACCATGCCTGAGCCCGATTTTATCTTTCTGCTGAGTGGCGAGGATTACCCGCTGACCAGTGGTGAGGTGTTGCTGTCATTTCTGGAAAAACATCCCGACCGTAATTTTGTGCCGCACCAGCCGGTAACCCGCCCCAACGATGAGCCCTTTGTCGACCGGTTAAATCTGTACACCAATCCATTGGAGGCCGATAAAACCGACGTAGCACAAAACATATACACGAACCGATCAAATCCGCGCCAGACCGGATTGATACAAACCGGCAATCGTCTGCTGCCTGCATCAAGACCTGTTCCCCTCAACTACACCCCCTATTGCGGATCAAACTGGTTGCGAATCAAACCGGCGGCTGCTCGGTACATCCTGGCATTTCTACGCCAGTATCCAATCTTTATTTCCTACTTTCGCAACGTAATGGCACCGGAAATGTATATCTATTCGACAATTCTGGCCAATACGTCCCAAACGGCACTCCGGGAAAGTCTGTACAACGATAATTTTACGTATACCGCTCCTGATCGCTTTGCGGAAATGAATGCGGTCCCGTTTACGATGAGTGACCGGGAGGTCTTGTCAGGTTCTGGGAAATTGTTCGCCCGCAAGTTCGACGAAACGCACGACAGCGCTATTCTAGACTGGCTGGACGAACGGGCTACCGTAAGCCTGAACGCTGAATAAAAACGATAAACTGTTTGAACTACTGGCTCGTTAAATCCGAACCCGATACATACGGGTGGCATCACTTTACCGAACAAACCCGCGCCGTATGGGACGGTGTTCGTAATTATCAGGCACGTAACAACCTGAAAGCCATGCAACTGGACGATCAGGTTCTCTTCTACCATAGTATCATAAACCCCGGTGTTGTTGGCCTGGCAAAAGTTGTTCGGGAAGCGTACCCGGACCCAACCGTCCCCGACGATCCGCGCTGGGTTGTGGTTGAACTGGAGCCCCTGATGGCACTGGAAAAACCGGTTTCGCTGGCGCAAATCAAAGCGGAGCCTTTACTGGCCAATCTGAGCCTGATTCGGCAATCGCGCCTGTCGGTCATGCCCGTCCGACCTGATGAATTTGAGTTAATTCTGAAAATGGGCCAATAAAAGCAATGGATGCTGAATGATGTAGAAGGGTAGGCAACTATTGCTTTTAACATCATTCCCTATCCATTCTCTAATATTCATTGTAAAAATGTCTATTCAACTTATTACACCAGCAGCCTGGACGGACTACGAACTGATTGATTCGGGGAATTTCCAGAAACTCGAACGCTTTGGTGACTATATTTTATCCCGTCCGGAACCACAGGCCATCTGGGATAAATCATTATCGGATACCGAGTGGGAACGTAGTGCCCACGCCATTTTTCGGCGGGATCGCCAATCGCCTGAGCGGGGTGACTGGCAGACGAAGCCCGGCATGCGCGATCCCTGGTATGTCCAGTTTCAGCAAGGCGGGTTGAGTCTGAAGTTCAAACTGGCGCTTACTACGTTTAAACACGTAGGTTTATTTCCTGAACAAGCTGACAACTGGCTTTACCTCAACAACAAGATCAGAGCGCTTTCGGCGAATGGTTCCCGGCCCAAGGTACTAAATTTGTTTGCCTATACAGGCGGAGCTTCATTGGCGGCCCGTCAGGCGGGGGCCGACGTAACGCACGTTGATGCCGTAAAGCCAGTCATTAGCTGGGCGCGAGAAAACATGGACTATAGCGAGCTGGATAACATTCGCTGGATGGTTGAAGATGCAGTTAAGTTCGTTCGGCGCGAAGTTCGGCGCGGTAATCGTTATAACGGAATTATTCTGGACCCACCTGCCTACGGCCGTGGACCTGATGGAGAAAAATGGGTGCTGGAAGAGCAACTGAACGATTTGCTGAAATCCTGTGCTGACCTGCTCGATCGGACCGATTTTTTCTTTATTATTAACTTATACTCTCTTGGGTTTTCATCGCTCATTCTGGATAATCTCATCGGCCAGATCTTCGGGAACGTACCCAACCCCGAGTGGGGAGAATTAGCCGTTTCTGATCAGGCGCACAAACGATTACCTTTGGGAGTGTTTTATCGGTTTAGTTCATGAATAAAGAGCGAACGAGGAAAAGCGTGAACGGGCGAACGGGAAGAGATGCACAGCATACATGCATTGGCTACTGGCGCTTACACTCGTTTGTCCTCTCGTTTTTTATTCTCTTCTCCTGTTTCGCCTGCGGCACGGACAACCGGCAGGCAACCCGGATTCCGGATTTCCCCAAGCCTGGCGATAGTAGTCGGGCAGAGGGAGCATTACGAGCACTGACTCGCGCCATTAATCAATCGTCGCCAGCATCGGCTTATGCCAAACGTGCTGTTATTCTGCTCGCGATGGGGCGGGTGACGGACGCACTGGCCGATATTGACGAAGCAATCAGCCGAAATGATAATGCCGGGGCCTATTATCTGACCCGGGCTAAGATTCTTCGCACGCTTAACAAGCCCGACAAAGCCTTGCAAAACGCCCAACGCGCTGAAATTCTGGGTGTTGATACGCCTGAATTATATACGTTACAGAGCGATTTATTACAGCAGCAGAATCAGATCGATAAGGCTAAACTATACGTAGCAAAAGCGCTGCAGATGGCTCCTTTTGATGGCGAAGCGTATTTTTTTAACGGACTTCTGGCTGCGCGCCAGGGCGATACAGTACAAGCCCTGGCCATGTATCAGCAATCACTCCGATTAAAACCCCGTTACCTGGAGACCTATAACCAATTGGCTTCCATTTATCGGGTACTCCATAATCCTGATGCCGCTCTTGCCTATAATGGGCAGGCGTTACGGTATTTTCCGAACAACGCCCGGCTGTATTATGGCCGTGGATTGATTTACCACACATCCCGGAAACTCGACAGCGCGGTTGCCTGTTATCAGAAAGCGATTCAGATCCAGCCAACGTACTATCAGGCGTTTTTTCAGACGGGGCTGATTAATCAGGCATACCGACGTTATTACGCAGCCGTGGCCGATTACCAGCGGGTACAGCAACTACGTCCGCAGTTCCCGAGAATCGACACATACATCGGGTATTGTTATGAACAACTGGGGCAGTATAATCTGGCAATTGACGCATACACCAAAGCAACCCAACAAAATGTAGCGGATCGTCAGGCTGCCGCCGGATTATGGCGCTCACAACGTAGGCAATACTCGCGTAACTCCTTATTTTTGCCGGATGCAACGAATCAATCGGCAGATGCAGCGAGAAACCGTACGCAACTGGACACCAGCCGGGTGCGCATCTCGACCATTCAGCCGAAAGCCCAGGTTTCGACCGGTTCCGGCGATTCGCTCCGACGTAGCGTGAAACCAATAAATTGAGTATTTTCTGGAATGCGGCATGCAAATCCACAGTCCAAAAAAAGTAAGTGGCTTACAGTTGTAGGTAAGCCGCGGGTACCCACTAACTAAATTAGTAGCAAATGATTGCGCAGGACGAACAAATCCGCGTTACGTTACCCGACGGTAGCGTCCGGCATTATCCCAAAGGAAGTACGGGGTTAGATATTGCCGCTCAAATTAGTGAAGGCCTGGCTCGTAATGTGCTGGCCGCCAAAGTAAATGGCGTTGTACAGGATGCTACGCGCCCTATCGAAGAGGATGCCAATGTTCAACTCTTGACGTGGAACGATGCGGAAGGCAAATCTACCTTTTGGCATTCGTCGGCTCACTTATTGGCCGAAGCCCTGGAAGCGCTGTATCCGGGGGTGAAATTCGGTATTGGGCCTGCCGTTGAAACGGGTTTCTATTATGATGTAGACCTGGGTGGGCAGCCCTTCTCTCAGGAGGACTTCAAGAAGGTAGAGGATAAAATGCTGGAACTGGCTCGCCAAAAGCAGGCCTATGTCCGTAAGCCAGTGAGTAAGGCCGACGCCATCGCTTATTTCGAGGAAAAAGGCGATCCCTACAAACTCGACCTGCTCGAAGGGTTGGAGGATGGGACCATTACGTTCTATACACAGGGCGACTTTACAGATCTTTGTCGGGGGCCACACATTCCCAACACGGGTTTTATTAAAGCGGCCAAATTGATGAACGTAGCAGGCGCTTACTGGCGAGGCAACGAAAAAAACAAACAACTGACCCGGATTTACGGCGTTACGTATCCAAAACAAAAAGAACTCGACGAGTATCTTTTTTTGCTCGAAGAAGCCAAAAAGCGTGATCACCGCAAGCTGGGTAAAGAGCTGGAACTCTTCGCATTTTCGGAGAAAGTAGGAGCGGGGTTGCCCTTGTGGCTTCCGAAAGGAACCATGCTACGTGAACGGCTGGAAAATTTCCTTCGGAGGGCGCAAATCCGGGCGGGATATTCGCCGGTTGTAACCCCGCATATTGGTAGTAAACAACTCTACGTAACGTCGGGGCACTGGGATAAATACGGGGAAGATTCATTCAAGCCGATTCGTACTCCCGATCCGAATGAGGAGTTTTTGCTGAAGCCGATGAATTGCCCGCACCATTGCGAAATTTACAAGACCAAACCGCGTTCGTATCGGGATTTGCCGTTACGTCTGGCCGAGTTCGGAACGGTATATCGCTACGAACAGTCGGGTGAACTGCATGGATTGACCCGTGTGCGTGGCTTCACGCAGGATGACGCGCACATTTTCTGCCGCCCCGATCAGGTGAAGGAAGAATTTATGAAGGTGATTGATCTGGTGCAATACGTCTTTAAATCGCTCGGATTTTCTGATTACAGCGCCCAGATTTCACTACGTGATCCTGAGAACAAAGCCAAATACATCGGCAGCGACGACGTTTGGGAGAAAGCTGAAGCTGCCATCATTGAGTCGGCTGCTGAAAAAGGATTATCAACCGTAACGGAATTAGGGGAGGCTGCCTTTTACGGTCCTAAACTTGATTTTATGGTACGTGATGCCCTTGGCCGGAAGTGGCAGCTGGGTACAATTCAGGTGGATTATAACCTGCCAAATCGTTTTGAGCTGGAATACATTGGCGCTGATAATCAGAAGCACCGTCCCGTCATGATTCACCGGGCACCTTTCGGCTCGTTAGAGCGGTTCATTGCGATTCTTATTGAGAATACGGCCGGTAATTTTCCGCTTTGGCTGTCGCCCGATCAGATTGCAATCTTACCAATTTCGGAGAAATACGAAGATTACGCCAATGATTTATTCTTTAGTCTGCAGGAGCACGATATTCGTGGTTTCGTCGATCTGCGCGATGAAAAAATAGGGCGTAAAATTCGGGATGCTGAAGTAAATAAAGTGCCTTATATGCTTATAGTCGGAGAGAAAGAAGCTGCTGAAGGAAAAGTTTCTGTTCGACGTAAGGGGCAGGGCGATCTCGGCAGCATGAGCGTAGATGAATTTATCCAAACGTTCCAGGCTGAAGTGAAGGTATAAGTAAGGCCGTTGGTCAAGAATCGCTGTTTTGCCATAATTTCTTTGTAATTATTGACTTAAGCCTAACGATTCTTGACCAACGTCAGTATTTTCAATAGTTTCCCGAACTTTTTAAAACACGTTACGTTATCCAAGCGACTTTATCGTCAATTTTCCAATCAGTCACCCTAAACACAATCTATGGCATTACCCCAACGCAGACCACCTCGTCGTGTGGTTGAAGAACCGTACAAAGTAAATGAGCGCATCCTGGCCCGCGAAGTGCGGGTGGTCGGTGAAAATGTAGAACAGGGAATCTACGATATAAGTAAGGCACAGGCAATGGCCAAAGCGCAGGGGCTTGATCTCGTTGAGGTATCGCCCAACGCTGTGCCGCCCGTCTGCCGTATTGTTGACTATTCCAAGTTCAAGTACGAGCAGAAGAAAAAGCAAAAAGAAATCAAGGCGAACGCTACGAAGGTGGTTATCAAGGAAATTCGGTTTGGTCCGAACACCGACGATCACGACTTCGAATTCAAGCTTAAACACGCCATTAACTTTTTGAAAGAAGGCGCTAAAGTGAAAGCTTATGTGCAGTTTGTTGGCCGGGCTATTGTCTTCAAGGATCGCGGTTCGCAACTACTGGAGCGTTTTTCGAAAGGATTAGAAGATTTCGGTAAAATTGAAGCCGAGCCTAAGCTGGAAGGCAAACGTATGACC
>NZ_JBMDWV010000171.1:0-8668 GCF_048594605.1 Spirosoma sp. | reverse complement strand
AGTGTCATCAGCACGACGTTGTCATAACCGCGTCCGCTCCCGTGCTGCCATTCACCCAACAAAGCCGCTCGGGTGTCATTTTCAAGGTGAAAAGGAACGCCCCAGGTCGCTCTGGCCCAGCCGGGTAAGTCAAGAGTGGGAGCATCGCTATATTTGGCATTGATGGAAAGAACGCGCTGTTGAACGGGGTCAACGATACCCGGCACCGCAACACCCAGACCCGCTAGATCAGAGACCGACAAACCAGCTTTGGCCAGCATGTCGTTGACGGTGGCCTGAATCTGGGGTAACCGACTTTGTAGTCCCTGACCTGACTGCGAATCCAACTGATTGGTCAGCAAAACGGTCCCCGCCCTGACAAGCCCCAGCTTGATACGAGTACCCCCCAGGTCGATAGCGATGATCGCTTTTTGCTCCATACCCGTTTATTTTTTCGTTTCCCGTTCCTTTTCCAGTAGACTCAGCCGGGCGTATAATTCAGCAATACAAGCTTCGTCCAGCAACCATTTTGGCTTGTTCAATTCCGCTGGTTGGGGCGTCCAGCTGTGGGTAACCAGACCGTATTGATCGCGGGCGTTCTGCCATGCGTAGTCGAGGCTTTGCTTGATTTTGGTAATATACAGGTAGTCCCCGTTGACCCGGTAAAGTGCTTCGTAGCCCCGGAAAAGCACCGTCACAAACCAGGGTAAATCGATCTGAATGGCGGACGAAGCGGGATGCTTCTGTTTGCTGAAATGAACGTACGTATCCTTGGCCAGTTGTTCGGCCTGCCTCAAATATTGCTTATCGCCGGTAAACTGGTACAGCAGCACCGCAGCTTCGAGCATAGAGCCGGAATTGTAGGTGTAGAAGACCCGGTTCACGGACCCCGTTGCTTTGCGATCATTGGCATACACGCCGGTCGAATCGAGCAGGTTCGTGTACATCCAGTTGTAAAACGTTTTGCCCCATTGTAGATAATACGGGTCTTTTGTGTCTTGGTAGAGCTTGAGCGCTGTGAGCGTAGCCATGCCGTTAGAGCAGGCCGGTTTCTGATCCCGATGCCCTTCCAGCCACGTAACACCGCCCCCCAGCTCATCGTCCCACCCGCTCAGAATAAAGGCAAATACGTCCTTCGCCCGTTTCAGGTAAAGCGGATTTTGGGTGTTGAGGTAGGCTTCCATATAGTCGATTCCCACCAGCCCGTTGTCGTCATAATACCGGTCCGACTTCTCAAACCGTACCGGATAGGCCTGGTAACCAACCGGCGAACGACTTGAATCGCGGTAGGTTTCGATTCCCGTAACCAGACTGTCCAGGTAGCGTAGTTGCGTTTTTCGTTCGGAAGGAATTTTCAGCAGCACATTGGTCGCCGAAAACATCCCGGAAAATGGCCACAGAAAGCTAACGGCTTTTTCTTTAACGCCACCGCCCTGCATGTACGTTAGGGTGTCGTTGCGATTCGGCGGGTAATTTTCTGAGAATAGGTTATAGGCTGGCACCCTATACCGACGCCAGACGTTGGTATAGGTTTCCCGGGCCCGGTTCAGATACTCTGCCGACGTTTTGGGGACCTGCCCAAAGGCGGTCTGAACGGCTAGAAGCAAACCAATTGCTACCATTCGGGCGGGCTGTTTTTTGTGTAGCTGGGTCAAAATCCTTATTCGTTTATGCGTTGTTGAGTACATCAGGTCGCCTAATCGGTCCCGCTACTGGGCCGAAGGCGGAGGTGTTTGAATGCCCCATTTCGTATTGGGCTGACTGCCCATAACGAACGTTAATTTGCCGCCCTTCATCAACTCATCCCGGTACAACCAGCAATTTTGTAGAGCTTTTCCATTGAAGGTAGCCGACTGCACGTATACATTTTGGGCGGAGTTATTTTTGGCTTCGATCTGTAGCGTCTTGCCATCGCCCAGCCGGATCGTCGCCTGATCGAATGCAGGGCTGCCCAGCTGAATAATCGGCCGGAGATCGGTGAAGCCTTTGACATCGAATAAGCCAAGCGAGGCTATGACGTACCACGACCCCAACTGGCCCTGATCTTCATCCTGCCCGTACCCATAACCGTGGATGGGTTCGACCCCGTAGAACTCATTGCAGATGGCGCGGGTCCATTTCTGGGTGAGCCAGGGTTTTCCGGAGAAGTTGAACAGCCAGCTGATGTGCAGGTTCGGCTGGTTGCCGTGGTTATAAATCGACTTGATCCCGGCAAAGGCGTCAATTTCCTTGCCACCCCCAAACCCGTTTTTCTGGGCCGTGGTGAAGATGCCGTCGAGCCGATTGTTAAATTCGTCTTTGCCCACCGTTTCGATCAGGGCCTGCGGATTCTGGGGTACAAAAAAGGTGTACTGCACGGCGTTCCCCTCCTGAAAGCCCCGCCAGGGTTCGTACGGATCGAATTTGTCGATGAAACTGCCGTCCGCTTTTTTCGGACGAACCAGTTTGGCCTTCGGTTCGTAGAGAAGTTTCCAGCCATTGGAGAGCCTGGTAAATTGGCCGTAATCCGTTTGTTTGCCCATCGCTTTCGCCAGTTGGGCGGCAGCGAAGGCACTAAAGCTGTATTCCAGCGTATGCGAAGCCGAAAAGCGGGAGCCGGTCGAATCGGTTTTGTCTTCGTCGAGGTAGGGTACGTAGCCACGTTTGACGAACGCTTCGACATCCAGCTTGCCGGAGCCGACAGGCCGGTTTCGCCCACTCAGTTCGTTAGCCCGGATAGCCTCATAAGCCAGATTCGTATCATAATCCCGAATGCCTGCCTGATACGCCCCGGCAATGGCCAGACCGACAAAGTTGGTTCCTACGCCCGATACAAAATTGCTGTTGGCAATACCGTCGCCAAACCAGCCCCGTTCCTTGTAAATCGCCAGTTGAGTTTGTACGAAATCGTTGTACCGCTCGGGGTACGAAAGCGCCCAGAGCTGCGTCAGGTTCCAGTACGCCCCCCAGATGGCATCGGTGTTGTAAAAGTTATAACTGAAATTTCCTTTTTTATCGCGCGGCAGTTGACCAATTGTTCCGTCGTGCCGGGGATAGGCACCGGTCACGTCGTTGGCGATTCCCCGGCCCAGCAGGGCGTGAAACAAGCCCGTATAGAATTTGACCTTGTTGGTTTCATTCCCTTCAACGGTCAGCTTACCGAGTTCGGTTTGCCACGTATCCTGCGCCTGCTTCCGGGCTTTCTCAAACGACAGCTTCGCGGCTTCGGCTTCCAGATTAGCCTTCGCGTTGGCAATAGACGTATAGGATAAGCCTACTTTCAGTTCAATGGCCTCGTTTGCGTTGGTCACATAGTCCAGAAAAAGCCCCGCGCCTTTTCCAGTAGCCGAATTGCTTTGTGCCTGAACACCTGCGTCCGTAAACGCTCCGACCGACCGTGGGCTCTTGCTCACTTCGCCCCAGACGTACATGGACACCTGCCCGTTCGGATCGTAGGTTTTTACGTACTTAGGATAGGTGGTCACGAATCCTTCAAAGTGCGTATCGTCTATCATGCGGACTTCCGACTTCCGCACCTCCCCGCTTTCGCCCTGCACATTACCAATGTCCAGAATAATTCGCGACTGGTCATTCTTGGGAAAGGTATACCGATGAAAACCAACGTGTTTGGTTGCAGTCAGTTCGGCGGTGATTCCGTAATCATCCAGCAAAACCTTGTAGTAGCCGGGTTCGGCTACCTGATTTTTTCGATCAAATTTAGATCGGTAACCACTGCCCGGTTTGTCCAGTTCGCCGGGTTTTACCTTTAGCTCACCGGTAGCGGGCATAAAGCTGACCCCGCCTACCTGCCATTCGTGGAAGTGGGCAAAGCCTTCGATGGAGTTGTGCCGCGTATCGTACCCGACCGCTTCCCAGCCCTGATCGTTACCGTAGTGCCCGTTGGTGGAAGGAGCCAGTTTGGCCATGCCGTGGGGGACAGCCGCTGGCGTGTAAAAGAACCATCGGCTATGGGCCGTTCCAATGTTAGGATCGACGTAGCGGAGCACATTGGGACGTTTCACAGCGCAGGACGTGAGCAGCGCAGCAAGGGCAATACTACCGAAGAGGGTGGAGAAATGGATTCGTTTCATGACTTATCTGTATGTTGAAAGGAGCGCCTGTATCCGTTGCATCCAGGCCACATCAACCCCTTCGATGTTTGCGTATCGACCGGCCCCGTTCAGGCTGGCAAACTGGTAATAGCCGTGCGTAATTGGGTCTCTCAGTACGGTGTTAATGGCGTCGATATTCCCCTGCGCGTAGCCCAACCACGTAGTGTTCTGGTCAGCTTCGTACAGCTTAATCATCGCCTGTGACCCCCACCCGCACCAGGCCGGGGTGACGCGGAGATCGCTGGTGTTGAAGATATACACGTTGTGCGTCTTATCCCACAGCGTCCGGTTCATGGCATTGCCCAGCGCCTGCGCTTTCACCAGGTACGACGGGTCTTTCATGGCTTGTCCGTACACCAGAAAGGCCTCCACCATAATGGCGTTGTCGTAAGTGAATTTTTCGGTAAACCGTTTGCTCGCCCGGTCAATCTGCCAGACAAAAAGACCGGTGCTGCTTTCGTATAATTTACTTGATAGCCACTTATCCACGGCGGTTGCCCACTCGCGGTAAACAGCTTCGCCGGTGAGGGCGTACAACCGTGCAAACAACTGCATGGCTAACCCGTTCGACTGGGTTGGCTTTACCGTTTTGGCCGTGTTCCACCAAAATCCGCCGTCGAAGGTTGTGTCCCAGGTACCGCTCTTCATGAGCCAGTTGGCGCAGGCTTTTGCCTTGTCCAGATAAGCCGCTTTCATCGCTCCGGTACTGACTTCGTAGGCATCCAGATAAACCACGCCCGACAAGGCATTGTCGTCGATGTATTTCAGCGAGTCGGAGCCTTTTTCACTACCATCAATGCGCACAAAACCAAAATAGCCGCCGATGGGGCTGTTATCATCCCAGAAATGACTCATCCAGTTGAAGCTATCGTTCATGTAGGTCGCGTGACTAGTCTCCCCAATCCTGACCATGGCCGCATCCGCGTAGATCTGGCTGGTATTATACCATTCGAACGCCGACGTCGGATCGGTGGTCGCGCTGACCCGGTAGCTCTTGTACGGAGTCAGCAGATTGGTCAGTACGTAGGCATGGCTTTTCTGGGCTGCTGTCCGGTACCGCGACACGGTTGGCGTAGGTATGGTCGGCCTGGTCGTGTCGGGTTCCGCAACGGGCGATGGTGACTGCTTATCGCCACAGGCCGTAACGAGCGTAACGGCTACGACCAGCCCAAGTCCATAATAAAGTAAGTTCTTCATAATCGGGAGCGTAATCCAGTGCCACAGGCGGTTATGCTTGCGACACTGGATGTTTCAATAGGAGTTTTCAGCAGCTACTGCGCTTATTTCAGCACGGTTACCTGATGCGTGTACGGCGCGTTCGCCCGAAGAACAAGGTCCACTTTCACCTTCTTGCCATCGGCAGTTGGATCAAACTTATACGTATTGTCCCACTGTGCATCGGAAACCGACTGAACCTGAAAATACGACGCGGGGGCTCCGGCGGGACTGTTGTTATTCACGTTCGCACTGCCCAGGTACGCAAGGCCATTAGCAGTATGCATGACGAACTTGTACCGCTCGTCACGACCCCAGGAAAACGGGTAAAACTCAACCGGAATGCTGGCGGCTGTCCACGTTCCATTGCCCGCGTAGGTAAGCGTACCGATTTCCTTGTTGTACGCCGACATGAACAACCCAACTGACTGAATTTCGGTAGCCTGCGCCGTGGCGATGTTGAAATCATACCGCAGGCGATACGTTTTCGTCGCGCCGGTCAGGGTTACGGGCGTGTTACCTTCCCGAACGGTGTCTTTGGCAACGTAGTAGTTCTTGCCGCTGCCCGTCCGTCGATCCGTCAGGTAATAGGTACCGGCCTTTAACGAGGTAAACGCTTCGAAGACGCCGTCCTCGGTTTTCTTAAAGGCAATGGACTTGGTCACATCCTCACCGCCTTCGGTGGCGCTTCCCGTCAGATACAAGCTGTCCGGCAGTTCGGCAAACCCGGCGGGGCGAGTCATGGTCAGAATGCGGGTGGTCGTACTCATCTGGCGGTTCAGCGCAATTGACGCCAATACCGTCCATTTAACACTACCCGTAGAAGAAGCCGCGATACCCCCCAGGGCCGCGATTTTTTTCAGGTCGTTGTGGCTCAGGGTGAGCTGAGGCTGGACGCCTAATCCGTCGGATACGGTCTTGTAAAACGGCTTGCTAAAGTCGCCATCGACCTTATCGAACGCTACTTCGTACAAAACACCTTCAGCGGTCTGGGTGGGTCCCCATTTGAACTGCACACTGGCCGGCGTACCCGGTTCCAGCCTGACACTGGTATTATTGTCGGGGGTCATCAGCGAACTAACCGGGGTGACCGCCGGATTCAGTTCCCGAACCGTCTGGGTACAGGAAGCAATCGACAGCATGGCGACTAAAGCCATACTACCATACGTCAACGTTTGTTTCATGAAGCGGGTTGGTTAGTAACCAGGGTTTTGGGTCAATGATTTGTTGAGGTTCAGCTCGGAAGCGGGCAGTGGCCACAGGTAATTACGGGCCGGATCAAACTGGCGCCGTTGCGCCCGGATGTAGCCGTTGTCCACCGCTGGGTCGCCAAATTTGGCACCGTGGGCATAGCCGTTGAGAACCGTCTCGGCGATCCGCCACCGGCGAATGTCGTCGATTCGTAGTCCTTCCATCGCGAATTCGGCCCGACGCTCCCGCCGGATGATCCCGGTCAGATCGCCACCCGTTGGAAAGTTCAGCGCTGCCGCGTCTGTGAAGCCCGCCCGCTGCCTGAGGGGCCGGATTGTTTTGTCCCACACATCAGCGGTCATTTGTCCCAGGCTTTGCTTCGCTTCTGCGTACATCAGCAGGACTTCAGCATACCGAATCAGGTGCAGATTCAGCCCCGACGCAAAGTTGGCCAGCCCATTTGGGTCGTAGTATTTACGCCAATAGTACCCCGTGGGTGACCCCTGCCCGTTGAGTGCGTACTCGTTCAGCGCGGGGCGGACCGGGTCCGAGCCGGGGCGGATATAGATCGTTTGCGTCGTGCCGTCCGCGTTCCGCCAGACGTATCGGTCGTAAACCACCGTAGCCGTCAGCCGGGGGTCACGATTGACGTAGGGGTTGGTTTCGACATATCCAGAACCCGTCTCGCTGATCGCTTTACCATTGAGCATGATGTAATCGTTGACCAGCTCCTGCGTGGGGGCCAGACTGTTCGTCCGGGCTCCGACCGACCGGGGGGCGAAGTCGAAAAACTCCGACCAGGTGCGCAGACTAGGTACGTATTGCAGGGCCAGAATGGATTCGTTGCTGGTTTTGTTAACCGTCGGGCTGCTGAACAGATCGCCGTAGCTGGCCGCCAGTCCGTACTGACCGTTGGTCGCCTGCTCGTTGATCAACTGTTCGCAAAGAGCAACAACCTCGGCCATCCGATTTCCTTCGTAGAGCAGAACCCGGGCCTGCAACGCCATGGCTGCGCCTTTGGTAATTCGACCATTATCGGCGGGGGCATACGCATCCCGGGAGGGCAGCACGGCCGCAGCCGCCGTCAGTTCGTCCGTGATAAATTTCAGGACTGTGGCCCGGGGTGAACGGGCAATCGTTTTGGCTTCATCCGGTGAAATGTCGCGGTCCAGCAGCGGAATGTCGCCATACCACTTCATCAGGTTAAAATGGTGCCAGGCCCGCACGAAACGCACCTCACCTTTCATCCGCGCCAGCGTCTCCGCCGGAAGCGTCGTGTTCTGATCAACGTTGGTCAGAAAGATATTGCAGGATTTGATGCCCCCATAGTAGAACGACCAGTCATTCTGAAATTTCGGCAGCGTCGAGGTAAAACTACCACTCGCGATGGCTTCCGGATTACCCGCTGCCGACCCTTGCGCGGTGTAGGCATTATCCGACAAAGCCTCGCTATAAAAGTATAACGTACTGTTGTACATGCCGCTGTAAATGTTGTTCAGGGCATTGTTCACGTTCTCGCTCGTGGTCCAGAAATTGAGTTCCGTAAACCGGTCGACCGGGGCAATATCCAACGTTCCGCACCCGGCAACGGTGAACAAGACCACACACAGGCCACTTAGTTTCTTGAAAAAATTCATGCGTATGAGGGATTAACAGGTTAAAGGCTAAGATCAAGTCCAAACCCGTAAAAAATGGGCAATGGGTAATTGCGGCCGCTGTTGGACGACGCATTCAAGTTGAGGTTGTTGTTGAACTCGGACGTTTCGGGATCGATAAACTTAAGCTGGGTAAGCGTCAGCAAGTTCTGGCCAATCAGGGACACCCGCAGGCGCTGAACCCCAAATTTCTGGGTTACGGCAGTCGGAATGGTGTAACCAACCTGCACGTTCCGCAACCGGGCGTAGGCGCCACTGTACCGGTAGACGTCCGAGCCGTACCGCCAGTTGTTGGTGTTGGAAGGCGAGCCGATAGCCGCCAGTCGGGGGTAGCGCGCATCCGGGTTGGTGGGCGTCCAGAAATCCGTCTGGTGTTCATACATGGTCGCTCCGTAGTTGTAGTGGAATGGCTCGACGGTTTCGCCCCGGAGCATCACATCGCGCTTGCCTACGCCTTGGATAAACAAATTCAGATCGAAGCCTTTTACCGCCAATCGGTAGGTGAAGCCGAACGTATAGCGTGGGAACGGGTTGCCC
>NZ_JBMDWV010000170.1:0-17174 GCF_048594605.1 Spirosoma sp. | reverse complement strand
CGTATCGGATGTAGTTCCAGTCGACCCGTACCCGCAATCCTAAAATCAGCAGGCTCGCTGAAGTCATACCAATACTCTGAATAGCGAACGAAAAATTACGTGCTACGGGTGGGGGGATCTTCAGCAGTAAGGTAAACACAGGATACGAAATTGCTGCGCTCCCTTCCGGGCTCGATCCGGCAATAAATGAGCCGAGTACCATCGTCAGTGCCGCTGCCCACCGGCGCGCCAGAAAACCCACATCTGGCAATGAACGCATGTACCAGAGCCAGCCGCTCAAAACGCTGATCAGAAACAGAAAATAAAGAATCGGAATACGACGGACTGGCCGCAGCGAGGTAGACATGGGGGGGGCATTAAACAGATTGACGATACGTAACAACACAGCGTTCCGCGTGCGGCAATGGTAGGGTCGGTAACTTTTTCGTTTCCGGCTCTACCATTGCCGCACGCGGAGAAGAAAGCGTTTACTTTTTCAGTAAGCTAAGGATAGTCTCCTGATTGGCGAGGATGGCGTCCAGCGATTGCTGGTTTTTCAGGATAGCCTCCTGATTACCTAAAATACTATCCTGATTGGAAATAATGGTTTTTTGGTTGCTCAGAATCGAATCGAGACTATCCTGATTTTTCAGAATCGATTCCTGGTTTTTAAGGATTGCTTCCTGGTTGCTCAGAATCGATTCCTGATTTTTTAACACTTGCTCGTTTTGGGACTCCATACTTTGTTTTGATTTAGTTAAATGAACGGATTAATAAGCCTCATCCTACACATGACCCTGGATGCTGATTACAGCGCATACTGTTGCCGGAGTACAGGACTCGTTTCAGGCGGCCCTGTATCAGCCTGGGCCGACAACGATGGCTCAGGTAAATGGGGCTGATCATGGGTTTGATGAGGATTTTGTTGCAGCCATTTCTGAAAGCGACGGGTAAGAAATGGCAGAGCGAGGCAGACCATATACGGTACCAGCAAACAGGTCAGGCAGAATGTACGGGCGATTAACGGCCAGTGGGCCATAAATGGCAACTGAGTAAACCCATAGCTAATGATTGTACTGAAGGGAAACATAGCAGACCATACCAACAAGGCCATCTTCCATTTATTTATCTTCATGGGAAAATCGGTTTAGGTAAACGTGAAGTACCCTATAATTCGATAAGCGAGTAAAAATGTCCTCACCGGTTAGAACCGGCGAGGAACACGAAACTAACTTATGCTAATTTTTTCTGAACCGAATGAACACTACGTGTCCATTCAGTATGTCTAAGCGGGCTGCTCTTCGTTGAAATGCACGTAGCCTTTCGTTGCCAATGTTTCACCCATGTCAGCATAAACCGCTGAGTCCTGAGGTGCCCAGGTAGCAAGGCCATCAACGTAGCGGTTGTACATGCAGAAAGCAGCGGCTATCAGCACCGTATCATGTATATCCTGATCGGTAGCGCCGTGCTCCCGTGCTTCGGCTACCTGTTCGGGTGTTACGTATTTTCCGCCCTGCCGAACGCTACCAGCAATAGTGAGCAGTGCTTTCATTTTGTCTGAGACCGGAGCCGTGTCCGGATTTTCCCAGGTTTGGGCTACCACCTGTTTGTCCCGTCCGAGCAAATAGTCGGCGGCTGCACCGTGGCTGGTCGAACAGAAGAAACAATCATTTCGCCGGGATGTGTAAGATGCGATTAGCTCGCGTTCACCCTGTGTGAGCGAATCACTAGCATTGGTACGTAGCAGTACTTCGGCTAGTTCATTTAATGGTTTGGTCGTTTGAGGACTATAGGCCATTGGTCCTAAAATACCGGGAAGCCCTTCTGGAAGTTGTATATGAGGCATTGTGGTTTTACGTAAAGTGTTGAAAATATATGATGGGTGTAGTGTTCTGATACTACACATACGTAGCGTTCCGATCTGATCCTGTGTTAGTTGATCGAAATGGAAACGTATAGCTCGATTGCCCGTGGGCAACGATAATCATTGGCGAATGACGTTCTGCCAGTCGATTGACTGCTTCAGGTATTTAAGTGGTTGATAACCGTTTCTAATCAGTCAGGCAAGTATTGGGAATCAACGACATGCATTTTTACCCACAACGAATGACACGAATCGTCAGGTTGCGTGGAAAATCCAAGCATACGCTCAGGCTGTGTATCAAAAAGACGACCAGCGGAACCAGTAAGAAACGAGAATGTACACGATTGACTCCGCTTGATAGGTACAGCGGTATAGTATTCTCCTAAGCAGCCATTTCTGGCGGAGGAGAGTGAATTGGCGCGGTGCGCGTGGAGAAAGCAACAGAGGTACCGGCAATCCGAAAAGTTGGGACTAGGGTACTCGGTAACACCTGGAGCGATATAGACGAACCGGGTGAATACTCTTTAAGCAAAAGTTTAAGCAATTGATTGGCTTTGTGCCCGGAATCGGACGAGTCCGTCAGGTGGTCGTTCAGAAAAGCGAGCAGATCCTCCTGCCAGATGGAATGATTTTGAGCCTCCAGCCCAGCAATCAGCAGTCTGCCGTTCTGTACCTCTAAACTCACAACCGTATAATAATGACCCCGGTAACGAAAACCGTCCTCAGTTGTATGCGCAATGGCTGTTAATTCAGCCTGATCTGTCAAAGGAATTTGAAATTCAACGATGCTATCCACCGAACGGTATACCTGCAACCGCTCCGACAAGTCGTTTTCAGCCTGCCACCACCCCCCTATACCTATGATGGCACTGGCCAGCATATGGCATACGAGTAGCGCGAATAAGCCAATCGAGACCTGTTTCTGTATCATAAGGATACTGTGATTCCTCGTAAATATAATACGGGCATTTAATAATCAACCATTGCGTAGTAGCAAATCCAGAAACTTTTGAATTCTATGCTACTGAACGTGTATGACGATACGTAGCAATACACTTAGAGCGTATTGATTAGTACAGTAGATGGTCAGCTATACTACGCATCTAAATCATTCTCATTTTACTACGTTACCCGGCGGTAACCCAAACTCCTTCTTAAACGCAAATGAGAAATGCGATAAATCTTCAAAGCCTAAATCCAGATAAATCTCTGTTGGTCTTTGTCTCTGTTCTTCAATCAGAAACCGGGCTTCCTGCAATCGTCTTCTGACCAGCCAACGATTGGGCGTTTCATTAAAAATGACTTTAAAATCTCGTTTGAAAGCAGACAGACTACGACCGGTAAGAAAGGCAAAACGCTCCAGACTTACGTTGAATTTGTAATTCTTATGCATAAACTCTTCGAGATCCAGCCGTCCAGGAATGTCAAAGTCGAAGAGAATACCTGACAATTCAGGTTGCAACTGCAACAGGATAAGCAATAATTCTTCTCGTTTTAAATCAGAAAATGTTTCGCTGATATTTCCAGAATCCATGTAATAAGGTTCCAATGATAGCAGAAAGCTATTGACTAATTTATCCTTTTTGAGCTTAATAAAAGCGTCTTTTGACGTATTATTATGACACGTTATCGGGTGCTTCCTTTGAAATTCTTTAAGGAAATTCTCGTCGAAAAAAATAATAACTTTTTCAAACTCACTATTCACTTTTATTTTGTTGTAACGAGCCAATCTGTTTTTACGAACCAGACAACTTTCGCCTGCTTTCAGTACGTACTGTTTATTGCCGTCGTAGCCATTCATGATTCCCTTTGCCAGAAACAAAAAGAAATGTTCGGCAATGAATTGTTCGGGCGAAATAGCCGGACCAACAAAACAGGATTTTATTTCCGTTATTTTCATTGCTTCGCCTGCAATCGTATATCACTAACTTCTAAAATTGATTTGTTATATCCTTTGGCTACACAATTAATCATTGCCAGCCCCACTTCCCGCATGGTACACGCCCAATTCGGAAAGATCAATAACCATAAAGGATAAAAGAGTTCAAAAACTCGGTAGATAAACCGGACGTTTTGCTGTCCTTTTACTGGCTTCATAAATCCGGGACGAAAATTATAAACTGCCTTGAAGGGTAATTTCAGCAACGCATTTTCGGTTCTTCCTTTTACGCGTGCCCACATTACGTTGCCTTGTTCTGTGCTGTCGGTACGATTGCCTGAAACATAGATAAATGTCATTGCCGAATTAATTTTCGACAATGTTTCAGCAAATGGAACAACAAAGTCAAACGTTTTTCGGGTGAACGATTCTTCATTTTCGCCAACTGCACTTGCACCAGCACAAAAAAAGCAGGCATCATAATTTTTCAATGGCTCAGCATAGTTTTTGATTTCTGAAAAATCGTTTACCAGTAGCTCATTTAGCTTTTCGTGTTTTAGCGCGAGTGATTTTCTATTTATAATCAGTACCTCCGTAACAGCGGGGTTTTCCAGACAGACTAGTAAAACGCCTTCGCCAACCAAGCCTGTAGCGCCGGTGATGATTATTTTCATACCTGTTTAGTTTACAAGATCTAATTTTATCAAACTATTCGCAGTGGCTAAAATAGCTTCTTGAGCAGAGCGGGGCTTCCACCCTAACATGTTGATGGCTTTTTCGCTGCTTGCTCGTTTCACCATGCCTAAATAAGGAGCAGCCGCTTTCAATTTTGGATTGAATATGGCCAATAACTTGATAAGCCAGTTTGGTAATTCTCTGGTTGGTACGTTAATCGCTTTTTCTCCCAGATTTTCTCCGAGCACATTGGCTATGTCCAAAAGCGACAATCCTTCTCCTGCAACGGCTATAAAGCGTTGACCGTTTGCCTGTGGCATTGTCATGGCTTTAACATGCAAATCGGCTACGTCGCGTACATCTACATATCCCGAAATTATTTTCGGACAGGCTTTCATACTACCATTCAGCATCTGTTTGATATTTTGAATGGAATGCGAAAAATCCTCGGATAAAACAGGCCCCAAAACGCCCGTCGGGTTTACCACGGCAAGCTCCATTCCTTTGCCTTCGTTTGCTATAAAATCCCAGGCCGCTTTTTCCGAAATAGTTTTGGAACGTTGGTAAGGTGCAACCGTGTCGTTGATGACTGTCCAATCTTCTTCCGTATAAAGAGTAGTTTTTACGGTCCCAAACCCTACAGCGCCGAAAGCCGAGGTAAGCACCACTCGTTTTACGCCTGCATTTTTTGCGGCTCGCAACACAAAGAGCACACCGTTTTTGGCGGGAATGACGAAATCATCCTCTGTTCTTGCAGCAGTATAGGGTGTCGGTGAGGCCACGTGGATAACGTACTGACAACCGTCAACGGCTTTAGGCCAGCCTGCTTCATTCTGCAAATCAGCTTCTACAAACGATAACCCATCCAATGACCGAATGCCGCCTTCTTTCAACATCTGCTTTACACTCTCCGCTTTTTTTAGCGAACGTAACGTAGCTTTTACTTTGTAACCCTTGTTAAGCAAAGCAATGATACAATAAGAGGCAATAAACCCCGAACCTCCTGTCACCAATACTGTTTCTTTCGTTTCCATTATTGACAATTGAAAGCACAAATGTCAGTAGTGAAACAGAAAGCTCGTTTGCTTAAAAGTCCAAAGTTATTTGTTGAAAAGTCCAGTTATGCGCAGGGTTGCTTAAACAGAGGCATCCAACATTTGTGATGTGATCGTGGATGATAACGTAGGGAATTAGCACGTATTTGCTACGTTGCTTATCTAGCCATTTACCAACTACCGGAACACAGAATATCAGAAAGAGGTAGTATAGGGAATGTTGTAGCCAGATCAGTACCTTCAATTAAATTAACGAAATAAGCCAACGTACTAAAGCGTTATGCCTTGGAATCCTGACGTGTACAATCAATTTAAAGATATCCGTTATCAGCCATTTTTTGATTTGATGGTCTTGATATCCGATAAGGGATTAAAAAAAGCTGTGGATATAGGATGCGGTACAGGTGAGCAAACCCGTATTTTATCGGAGCAATTTCCAAAAGCAACCTTTGTTGGCATAGACCCATCGCCCGAAATGCTGGCCAAGAGCAAAGCGTTCGAACGTAAGAATCTACATTTTGAAAATACGAGTGTTGAGGCCTTTATTGCCGATACGTCGCCCCAGCAATGGGATTTGCTTTTTAGCAATGCGGCTTTGCAGTGGTCGAACGATCATGAAGCGCTGTTTCCGCAATTAATAGCCAAATTGAGCGACAGAGGCCAATTTGCCGTGCAGATGCCGGTACAGCACGAGAACCTGCTGAATAAGCTTTTATATGAACTGGTGCAGGAAAAACCGTTTGTGGCTTATCTGCAGGGTTGGAAACGAACGTCGCCCCTGTTACCTATCGACCAGTATGCACAACTGATGTTTGAACACGGTTTGCAGGATATTCAGATCATCCAGAAAGTTTATCCGATCATTGCCGATGATGCCGACAACTTATTCGATTTTATCTCGGGTTCTGCGTTGGTGCCGTATCTGGAAAGGATGTCACCCAGCGAGCAACAATTATTTATTGACGCATTTAAAAATCGTATCCAACAGGCGTTTAAAAAATTTCCGGCTATGTATGCCTTTAAACGACTGCTGCTGTATGGAAAACGAACGTAGCGATTAATTAAAGGACTGCCGGAATTCCAGCGGTGATACGTTCGTTTTGTTTTTAAACAGCTTGTTGAACGATTGCGGGTACTCAAACCCTAACTGATACGCTATTTCGCTGACAGTCATCTGAGTGGTGGTCAGCAACTCTTTCGATTTTTCGATGAGCTTGTTGTGAATGTGCTGCTGGGTGGTTTGGCCAGTCAGCGAACGTAGCATATCGCTCAAATAATCGGGTGTTACGTTGAGTTGATCTGCTAGGTATTGAACTGTGAGAAGCCCCGAAAACAGATTTTTTTCATCGTTAAAATAATCCGTAAGCAACTCGTCTACTTTCGACAGCAGGTCGTGGCTGTGTGCCTTTCGGGTGATGAATTGCCGGTTATAAAAACGGTTGGCGTAGTTGAGCAGCAACTCTATGTGCGATACGATAATATCCTGACTGAAATGGTCGATGTTTACCTTCAGTTCCTGATCGATCTGTTGTATCAGCGAATTAATGGTCGTTTGCTCGCTGTCTGACAAATGGAGCGATTCGGCAATGTCGTACGAAAAATAGCCATAACTACTGATCGTTTTGCCCAGCGTAAAATTCCGGATCAGGTCGGGTTTGAACAAGAGTAAATAGCCGGTTGTGGTCGCATGGGGCAATGGCTGTAGCTTGAAAACCTGCCCCGGTTTGGTAAACGTCATAACGCCTTCGTTGAAATCATAATCACGCTGTCCGTACATCATTTTGCAGGTATGCGACTGTTTCAGCGCAACGCAATAGAAATCGTGCGAAAAGTGCTTCCACACATCCGAATGACTGTAGTCCAGCAGACTAACGTCCAGCACACTGATCAACGGATGCAGGGGTTTAGGCAGCCTGAACAATTGGTGCCATTCGGAAATGGATTGAATGATATGGGGTGATACGGCATGTTTTTTCATCTGAATCTTATTTGACGTCGCAGCGGAAGAGCTTCTTCCGCTGCATGACTACGAAATTTACAGCGTTGACATATCGATCACAAACCGATAGCGTACATCGCCCTTTGCCAGGCGGTCAAAAGCGGTGTTAATGTCTTTCATGTCAATCAGTTCAATGTCGGAAACAATGTTGTTTTCGGCGCAGAAATCCAGCATATTCTGCGTTTCCTGCAAGCCGCCAACTCCCGAACCCGTAATGGCTTTGTTACCGGCAACGACGGAAAACGATGAAATCTCCCATGGTTTGGGCGGCAGGCCCAGGTTGATATACGTACCGTTCGTTTTCAGGATGGCCAGATATGGATTTATGTCGTGATCGGCCGATACGCTGTCCAGAACAAAATCGAACGAATGGAAAACGGATTTCATTTGCTCATCGTCTTTCGAGACAACAAAATGATGGGCTCCCAGTTCTTTTGCCGCTTCTGCTTTATTGGGTGATGTACTGATTATGGTTACCTCTGCCCCCAGCGCTACGCCAAATTTCACAGCCATATGCCCCAAACCACCCAATCCGACTACGGCCAGCTTATGGCCTTTGCCTACTTTCCATTTACGTAGTGGCGACCACGTAGTGATGCCAGCGCACAGCAATGGCGCAACCGCAGCAAGATCTAGTTTATCGGAAATGTGGTGCGTAAAATCTTCGTTGACAACAATCGTATTCGAATAGCCGCCATACGTAGGCTTACCTTCTGTATCTAAATTATTGTACGTCTGCACTGGACTAACGGAGCAAAATTGTTCATGACCACTTTGGCAGTCTTCACATTCCCGACACGAATGGATGATCGTGCCCACTCCGGCCGTATCACCAACCTTAAATTTCGTTACGTGTTCACCAACGGCGATGATTTTACCCACGATTTCGTGACCGGGCACCAGCGGAAAAATACTGATACCCCAATCGTTATGCACGTTGTGGATGTCTGTATGGCAAACGCCACAGTACAAAATCTGCACCTGAACATCGTGCGGACCTACGTCTCGTCTTTCAAAATTCCAGGGCTCCAATTGGGCATCTTGTGCAAGGGCTGCGTATGCTTTTGCCTGTATCATAACATCATTTGGTTTACAGCACAAATGTCGCCTGAAGACGTAGCAGCCATGTTATCCAAATCCGCGCAAGTTGTATCCAAAAAATCCACACGTTCCTTCGCCCATCCGCGATGCAACGACGGACGAGCCTGTGGACGTAGCACCTAGTTAAAGGACTGCCGGAATTCGACGGGCGATTGGTGAGTTTTGCTTTTGAAGAATTTGCTGAAGCTCTGCGAGTGCTCGAAGCCCAGCTCATAGGCGATCTCACTGACAGACAGGTCGGTCGTGGAGAGTTTCTCTTTGGCTTTCTCCATGAGCTTTTCGTGAATGTGTTGCTGGGTGGTTAGTCCAGTGTGCTGCTTCAATAAGCTGCTCAGATATTTGGTCGATATGTTAAGCGTATCGGCAATGTATTGCACGGATGGCAGGCCCTTAGTAATCAGATCTTCATTGTTGAAATAGTCAGTCAGTACGTCCTCCAGCCGGGTCAGGACTTTGCTGTTGGTTATTTTCCGCGTGATGAACTGCCGTTCGTAAAAGCGTTGCGCATACGTAAACAAGAGCTCTAATTGGGCAATAATTACGTCCTGACTGAACTTGTCAAGATTGGCCTGGTACTCCTGACGAATATTGTCGATAATGCCGTTAATAATCGTTTCTTCCTTTTCGGAAAGAAACAAAGCTTCGTTGGTGGCGTAATCGAAATAATCGAATTGCTTGATTTTTTTGGCCAGTGGCGTTCCCCATAAAAAATCGGGGTGTATGAACAGCATCCAGCCCTCCAGATTGACTGGCACGCCATTTTCTTCCCCACGCAAAATTTGTCCGGGTGCCATAAACGCCATTAAGCCTTCGTCGAAATCGTACCTCTGCTGGCCATAGATCAGCTTGTCGCAACCTCTTTTTAGGGAGACAACATAGAAATCAAAGATTACGGCATTGACATCTGGATTGTTTTTCAGGCCGCTTACGTCAATGATGCTGACCAGTGGATGATGCGGCTTGGGAAGTTGCGCCAGTCGGTGCCCTTCCGTAATGGACTTTATCCGGATTGGTTTTAGGATAGTCATACCCTCAATTAGTTTTTGAATGGATATTTCAGCCAGATCATGATCAGCGGCATCGCAAGAAACGGAATTTCAATCAGCGCCATTCGGTAGTCGCCCGCCCGTAACGACAACGCCATGATCAACACAATCGTAATCGCATTCAATACGTTGCCGATGAAAAACGTCTGCGGAAACAGCAACATCAATCCGATAATAATAGAGAATACGCCGAAAAACGGCATTACCGATTTCGTGATGCCCAGATTCGCCATCATTTTTGCCTGCTCGGGCGTGCTGGGCTGAAAGGCATCCCAACCATGTTTGACACTCAGAAAAGCTGAAACAGCTATCAGTACGATACTAATGATGCTCTTTGTCATGTGATTTACAAGTTATGGTACTCGGTTAAGTTTCATGGTTTGGCCTAACAGGGAAATGCCTACGTAGCCACGGAATTCCAGCTCACTGCTGTTTTTTAATTGGGCTTTCAGCCGATACGTTCGGCCATCATCCGGATTATACAGTTTACCGTCGGTGTATTCGCCATCGTCGTAGACGAGATTGGTAATATTGACGATATTTTGCCTTGATCGGTAACGCAAACTTTTGTCAGGATTCTTATAATCGTTTTTCGGCGTTTTTCCATCGGCTTCATACATGGTCGAAGCCCACAAAAGTTTTCCGGAATACGTATTGTTTGTTTTGTAAATTTCGAACCGAAGCCCAACGTCTGAATCGATACTGTGCCAGATACCACTGATTTTATCTGCCGGTTGCTGCGCAAAACTTACCACAGAAAAACAGAGCAGGAAGATTGCAAAAAATAGCTTTTTCATGGCTTAGTTTTTCTGCGCTTTGAATTTCCTGAATTCACTATGACCAAAATTCAATAGTAATCCAGGCGCTACTCGACTGGCGATTTTTATCAGGTTGATCGCAAACGGTTTTAGCTCTTTCTTATCGTTTTGAAGTCCTTTTATCGCCACGCTGACCATCTGCTCTACACTCATCATCATGCTAGGATTAGGAGTAATAGCCCAGTCGTTTTGCAGGTTGGTATTCACCCCCGGCGGAATCATTTCGAAGACCTTTACATTCGTATCTTCCAGTTGCAAACGTAATGCCTGCGTATAGGCACGAACGCCCGCTTTGGTGGCGCTGTAGATGGGCGCCACCGAATAGGACATAAAGGCAATCCCCGATGATACGTTCACAATGGCGGCCGATTTCTGTTTCACCAGATGCGGCAAAAACTGATGCACCATTTGGACAGTACCCGTAAGATTGGTGGCAATTTCCTGATTGATATTGTCCAGGCTCAGCGACGAATCCTGCAAATCAATAAGGCGCATCAATCCGGCGTTGTTGATAATGATGTTCAGCTTCGGAAACTGTTGTGTTACGTCCTTGTAGAGTTGCTCGATGTCTTTTAGGTTGCTGACATCGCTTTGAAACGTGTGAACGTCCGGAAATTGCTTTTTTGTTTCGTCCAGGGCATCGAGTTTCCGGCCGGTCACGATGACGGTTGCGCCCTGTTCTGTGAGTTGCCTGACAAGCTCTAAACCAATTCCGCTGGTGCCGCCTGTAATAAGGACAGTGCTGTTTTTTAAGTCCATGTTTTCTGTTTTTTGATGATGCAAAGTTCTGCACCACTCAGAAAACAGATGTAGCCGAAAGTCGTAATGTTGAAGCCAAAAGGTAGGAAGCACAGCTCGTCATCGCTTGTATCGCGGATGATCTATCTTCTCAAAATCTTTTCCATTGGTTTGCCTTTGGCCAGTTCATCGATCAACTTATCCAGGTAGCGAATCTTTCTCATCAATTCGTCTTCAATTTCTTCAATGCGATACCCGCAGATTACGCCGGTAATTTTTGATACGTTCGGATTAAGTTGTGGCGCTTCGGCAAAAAAAGCTTCGAACGTCGTTCGGTTGTCGATGTGCTGTTGTAAGGTTTGGGCGTTGTAGCCTGTAAGCCAGAAGATAATCGTATCGACTTCTTCTCGGGTCCGTCCTTTTTTCTCCGCTTTCTGAACGTAGTGCGGATAGACGCCCGCAAACGACATTTTATAAATTCGTGTGTTCGTAGGATTCATGTGACTGTCGGGTGGGTTTTGACTATGCTCCCGGAGCTCCTGCCGCCATCATCATAGACATGTAAT
This sequence comes from Spirosoma sp., assembly GCF_048594605.1. GTDB lineage: Bacteria > Bacteroidota > Bacteroidia > Cytophagales > Spirosomataceae > Spirosoma. The sequence continues at coordinate 5,454 of NZ_JBMDWV010000170.1, read as the reverse complement.
AATTGGCACAGTGTACTGAGGTTATCAACAGTATTTCTTTGTTGGCAAGAGCCTCAAAAGCGTCAGATACCATAATTTGATATTCGTAATTCATTTTGCTCCATTTTATCTGCGGTTTCGTAACCAGCAATTCAATACCGTCCTGATCTATCAGCAAAAACGACTCTTTAAAAATACCTTTATGTTTGAAAACATACCCTTTTTCAAAGCCATCGAAATACGTTTGTATAACTATGTCTCCATTCCAGTTCATTTTGAATTTTAGCCGTACCTTATCGCCATCCTTAAGTTCAATTGTTGTGCCCCAAAAACCTTTCGGCTCAATCGTATAGATTAAGCCATTGGCCAGTTCTAGCGTTGAATTAAACGTAAACCAGCTTTGGTAGATAAGCTTGCCAATTTGACTATCACCTTTCGTTACATCAAACGATAAAGAACCGTTTGATTTTGCCTGGTATTCGGTCATAGCTGGTTCAATTTAATAAGTGTCAGGGTTCATCTATTTTCAAAAACGCGTATTTATGGTATAGCCAACTATACCATAAATACGCGTTTCTAAAAAGGCAATTAATTCAAAACTTTACCCCTTATAATTCACTACGTAGTTCTTTCCTTTTTCGATCGTTAGTTCGTATGTACCATTGCCCGTAGCGCGGACTACCCCCTGTTTGCAGATGGGTTTGGCTTTGCTTTTAAAACGAAGCGTTCCGGTTCCGGCGGCTCCCGTTACTTTGATTTCCTTGGTGCTGCAATACACGCTGATGTCGCCTTCTGGCGTGGGTACTTTGCCGTCTATCCATTGCAGGCCACCGAGTTGGGGTTCAATCAGATACGTAGCGTAGGCCGGGCTGGTGGGCTTTACGCCCAGGTAATATTTACCAAGCAAATAAATTGGGCTGGCTCCCCAGGCGTGGCACAGACTCTTGCCATAATTGCGTCCATACATGGCGTAATGCTCCGCGCCTTTCTTCGTCGGATTGTATTCTTCCCAGAAGGACGTAGCACCGAGGTTCAACATGCCGCCCCAGTAATCCTTTATCTCCTTTGTTACGTAGCTCTGTTCACCCAGCGCACAGAGTGCTTCGAGTTCGTAGAAACGCATATACGGCGTGGTAATTTTCGGCACGTCTGGATTCAGTAGAACGTATTGTTTAACAGCCTGTTTCTGAGTGTCATTCAGATAGTTGAAGAAAATGGCGAACATGTTAGCGTAGCGCGTTACGTTGTCCGTCGGTTTGCCATCCACCCGGCTGTGTACGAGTGCATGTTTGCTGTCGCTCCAGTATGCGCTGAACAGCTTATTCTTTACGTCGGCAGCCAGTTGATTGTATTTTTGCGCGTTTTGGCTATCGTTCACCAGATTGGCGCATAAAGCCATCGTTTCCAGACTGCGGGCAAACAGCAATTGCTCAAAACTGACTTCACCTTTCTTGCTCAATCCTTCGGCCCAGTCGATAAACACCCAGTCGCCAGCGAGTCCTTCCAGTAGGCCGTTTTTGTTACGTCGGTCCAGACAGTAGTTCATCAGACTTTGCATGCGCGGGTAAAACTGCTCGATAAACGCTTTGTCGCCTGTGTACTGGTAGTAATCGTAAATACTTATGAACCAGTACAGTGTGTAGTCCATAATGGTATTGATATGGCTCGTAACGGGTTCTTTACCACGTAGCGCCAGCATCGTACGCGTAACCGATGGCGAGTCGAACAGCAGGTAGTAGTTCATCAGGTAACTCTGGGCCGCATCGCCCGACCAGATCCAGCGGTCGCGTTTGATGCCGTCAATGAAAAACTCGCGGGTGTTGAGGTGCAGGGTATAAGCCGCTACGTCGTAGATTTTGTTGATCTGTTCGTCGTTGCAGCGAAAACTGCCCCGGTCGGCAACGGGTAAGTATTCGTACAGCATCGACACCGAATCCATCGCTACGTTCCCATCGAACAGCACATTAACGTAGCGAAACGCTTTAGTCAGTTCCATCGTGGAATCGCGTTTCTGTGTCTGTGCTAGTTGCAGAAAATCAGTGGTTTCGGTATGGGCCGTATCGCGCGCTTCTTCGGGCGACTCACCGTAATAAATGTTGACGTTGCCTTTACCCGACAAGCCGTGAAGTTTGACAAAACCAAAGGTTTCTTTCCCGAAATCCAGAAAGATAGAACCCTGCTTTTTCTCAGTTTTTACTGCCGATAATGCTTTGGTATTCAGCCGAAATTTCGAGGGTGGCAGTTGTGGATCGTTGAAATTCCAGGAACCCGCTTTCAACCACGTAGTACCCGACTGATCGGACGCTTTCCCCGTTTCGTCAATCCATTCCTTATCCTCGAACGTAACAAGCCACGTAGCGTCCGACACTACGTTCCTGCCCCGAACGTAAATCGCCGGAACCCGATCCTGACAGAAGACTTTAAGACTCACTTTGTGCTTGCCAGCCGGTACGGTAATCCGCTTTGGGTAGCCCGGATACGCTTTTCCATCAATTTTTACGTTGTATTTCCCCTCTACAAACAGCTCTACCTCTTCGGCTTGTGCCAGGTCAAAATCCTTATGAAAATCAATTAGGTTGTAATGACTGTCGAGCTTCCAGAACGGCGGCAGGAACGTAGTGCGCTCCGTCCGTCGATTCTGCATGTTGTTGCCCAGCCAGATCTCGAAATCGCCCGGATACCAGATCCAGGTTGCCTGATTCTGCGCGTAGCCCCACGAAAAGAATGATAAAAGTAGAAAGAGTATGGAAAGAACTTTTTTCATTTGCGAGAGAAAGAAAACGATTAAAAAGCAAAAGTAGGAACACTTTAGAAAGCAAAGGAAAATTTAGCCCGTATTTAAAAAAATAATTATCAATTCGGTACCATTAATTGGCTCTAAACGCACGAAATGACCGATGAAGGCTACTTAAATTTGTTGTTTATTCAATCAAAGTAAGGCTAAAATCTTGATTATTGACTGTCTACTAAAGTACGTATGTTTCGTTTTCTTTCTTTTGTTTTCTATTTATTGTTTTTATCTTTGCTAAGCCGGTAAGTATGAACGCAACAAGACCCACTTACCGTTTGACGCATAGCGATCTACTAACCCATGAATGTAAAAACGAGTGCTCCCATCACCTTAGGCGTTATTATTGGAAACCGGGATTTCTTCCCCGATAAACTAGTGGGCGAATGCCGGACCGATTTGCTGGATGCCTTTCAGAAAGCGGGCGTTAATCCGATCATGCTTCCCGAATCGGCCACCAAATTGGGGGGTGTTGAAACCTTTCAGGAGGCCCAGAAATGTGCCGAACTGTTTCGCAAACATGCCGATGAGATTATGGGCGTTCTGGTGGTGCTACCCAACTTTGGTGATGAAAAAGGCGTTGCCGAAACCCTGAAACTGGCTCGGTTGGACGTACCAGTCCTCATTCAGGCCTACCCCGACGATTTGAACCGGATGGACGTAGCGCGTCGTCGTGATGCGTGGTGCGGCAAAATTTCGGTTTGTAACAACTTATACCAGTTCGGGATTAAGTACTCACTCACGACAAAGCACGTCGTGCATCCCTCCGACCCTGGCTTTCAGACGGATCTGAAAAATTTCCTGGCGGTTTGCCGGGTGGTGAAAGGGCTACGTAACGTTCGGATTGGCGCGGTTGGTGCACGTCCGGGTGCCTTTAATACAGTACGGTATAGTGAGAAGATTCTACAACGGAACGGGATTTCGGTCGTCACCATCGATCTGTCGCATATTCTGGGGTCGGCCAACAAGCTCACCGCAGCCGATCAATCGGTGAAAGACCGGCTCGAAGCTATCAAAGCCTATACGCCCACCGGACGCACCCCCGACGACAAACTGGTGCAGATTGCCAAGCTGGACGTAGTGCTGAACGATTTCATGCAGGAACACGCGCTCGACGCGACGGCGATTCAGTGCTGGACGTCGCTTCAGCAAAACTATGGCTGTAACGTCTGTACGAGCATGAGCATCATGAGCGAGAATATGCTCCCCAGCGCCTGCGAAGTCGACGTAACGGGTACGCTTAGTATGTACGCCATGCAACTGGCCTCCGGCTCACCGAGTGCGCTGGTCGACTGGAACAACAACTACGCCGACGATGAAAACAAGTGCGTACTGTTCCACTGCGGAAACTGGGCTAAGTCGTTTTTGCCTGATATTGAGATCAGTACAGCCCCAATTCTGGGAACCACCGTTGGCGAAGAAAATACGTATGGGGCACTGGCCGGTCGTACGCCCGCTAATCCGCTCACCTTCGGACGTATCAGCACCGATGACCCGAAAGGAATTATGAAAGCCTATATTGGCGAAGGTATGCTGACCGACGATACACTTAATACGTTCGGCAACCGCGCTGTGGCTCAGATCGATAACTTACAGGGACTGATGCAGTACATCTGCCGGAATGGATTCGAGCACCACGTAGTGATGAATGCCTCCAAAACGGCCGGAATTCTGAAAGAAGCCATGGAAAACTACATGGGCTGGGAGGTTTACACGCATTAGCATTTCCCCATGTCTCCTGAAGGGGATTTAGGGGTTCAAAAATAAAATCAGCCATGAGAGCGCTTTTCGTTGTATTCGTCCTGTTATCGGGGATGGCTCAGGCCCAGCAGAAGGAGGTTCGGCTGTACGATGGTCCGGCTCCTGGTTCCGAGAAATGGAACTGGGAGGAAAAAAAGAATAATAAAAACGCCATCAAGCTGATGACGGTTTTCAACGTTGTCAACCCGACGCTTACCGTGTTTCCGGCCGACCCAGCTGTTGCTAACGGTACGTCCGTTATCATCTGTCCGGGTGGAGGCTTCCATTTCCTGGCGATTGATAACGAGGGGAATGATGCCGCAACCTGGCTGGCTAAAAAAGGCGTCACCGCGTTTGTATTGAAATACCGCACCGCTCACATCAACACCGACGATCCGTTTGCCGATATGATGGCGGGCATGAACGGGCCACGCAAAGCCGAATGGGAGGCCGAGAACAAAGCCACCATTCCGCTAACGATTGCCGATGGGAAAGCGGCTGTTGCCTATGTTCGCAAGCACGCGGCTGAGTACGGAATTTCTCCCGATCGGGTTGGTATTCTGGGCTTTTCGGCGGGTGGTACGGTAACGGCTTCAGCGGCTTTTAATTACACAGCGGACAATAAACCAGCGTTTGTAGCGCCTGTTTACGCCTACATGCCTGATGCCCTGCAAAGTTCGGTCGCTACGGATGCGCCACCGATGTTCATTGTCTGCGCGTCTGATGATCAGTTGAATTTAGCTCCGCACAGCGTATCCTTATACAGCAAGTGGCTGGCAGCCAAACGCCCTGTTGAGCTGCATATGTACGCCAAGGGAGGCCACGGTTTTGGGATGAACAAACAAAATCTGCCAACGGATCACTGGATTGAGCGGTTCGCCGACTGGCTAACGCAACAGAGCCTGATGAAATCCAACCCATAAAAATCAGTTAAGCAATGACCTCCA
>NZ_JBMDWV010000017.1:0-33655 GCF_048594605.1 Spirosoma sp. | reverse complement strand
TCGGTACGTACCGAACTAACGTTTATCTTGATCCTTCTCAGGTGGCGACTCCAACCGGTCAGATGCCATTCGCTGAGCTTAGAGGTGAATCTGACAGTAGCGTTACGTTAGTGTATACAACCACGTATCCGACTAAAGCTGAACAATCTATCCAGCATGTAACCCTCAGCCGGTTAACGAACGGTATTCAGCTTCGCGCTTCCGGATCCGTTATCGGTACGTTACAGACCGATCGAATCTTTACGAATAGCGGTATGGAAAAACAGGGTAAACTGCTACGTATCAGCTTGCAACATAGCTCTGAAGACATCCCGGATTTTGTCGGTTCTAAGTAAAAAATCTGCTTTTAAACGAAAAATCCCATCGAGTGCTCGATGGGATTTTTCGTTTACTATCTATCTGCTGTTACGCCATTGCAAATTTGCTTGCGTTACGTTTCCGTTCATTTTCATCCAGGAAAATCTTACGAATGCGCAACGACTTCGGCGTCACCTCAAGGTACTCATCCTTCTGAATGTATTCCATACATTCTTCCAGCGAAAACGATATTTTCGGAGCAATCTTGACGTTGTTATCCGAACCAGAAGCCCGCATGTTGGTCAGTTGTTTAGCCGTTTGCACGTTTACAACGATATCATTCTGGCGGTTGTGTTCACCAATTACCTGGCCCGTATAAATTTCATCGCCCGGATCAATAAAGAACACACCCCGATCCTGAAGTTTATCAATCGAGTAAGCCGTAGCGACACCACTGGTCATTGAAATCAGCGAGCCGTTAATCCGCTCAGGAATTTGCCCCTTAAATGGTTGATATTCTTTGAACCGGTGGCTCATCACAGCTTCCCCAAACGTAGCGGTCAGAACGTTCGAGCGAAGTCCGATCAATCCACGCGACGGAATTTCGAATTCAAGGTGCTGAAGATCGCCTTTGGGCTCCATAATCAGCAATTCGCCTTTGCGTTGCGTAGCCAGTTCAATTACTTTACCAGCCGTTTCTTCCGGTACGTCAACCACAAGAGTTTCAACGGGTTCTAATTTCTGACCGTCTTCATCTTCTTTATAAAGTACCTGAGGCTGACCAACTTGCAGCTCATAACCTTCCCGACGCATCGTTTCGATCAGAACTGATAAGTGCAGAATACCCCGGCCATACACCAGAAATCGATCTTCACTATCGGTGTTTTCAACCCGTAAAGCCAGGTTCTTTTCAATTTCTTTGTAAAGCCGATCGCGCAGGTGACGAGACGTAACGAACTTACCCTCTTTACCGAAGAACGGTGAGTTGTTGATCGTGAACAGCATGTTCATCGTTGGCTCGTCGACGGCAATACGTTCCAGTGCTTCCGGATTGTCGTAATCGGTCAACGTATCACCAATTTCAAAATCGTCAAGACCGGTAACGGCACAGATATCACCGCATTGTACTTCAGTAACTTTCTGCTTACCAAGCCCTTCAAACGTATGAAGCTCTTTAATACGTACCCGTTTCAATGTACCATCTGATTTCATCAGACCCATGCTGGCTCCTTCTTTGAGCGTACCGCGATGCACACGTCCGATGGCAATCCGACCGACGAAGGCCGAATAATCGAGCGAGGTGATCTGCATCTGTGGCAGACCTTCATTAACGGGAGCGGCTGGAATCGTTTCGACAATGGTATCGAGCAGATACGTAATGTTATCCGTCGGCTTTTGCCAGTCGGGGCCCATCCAGCCCTGTTTCGACGAGCCGTAAACCGTTGGGAAATCCAACTGATCTTCGGTAGCGCCCAGGTTGAACATCAGATCGAATACCTGCTCATGAACTTCATCAGGACGGCAGTTTTCTTTATCTACTTTGTTAACGATAACGATTGGCTTAAGACCCAGCTGTAAAGCTTTGCTCAATACAAAACGAGTTTGTGGCATAGCCCCTTCAAACGCATCGACTAACAGGCATACGCCGTCGGCCATTTTTAGAACGCGTTCAACTTCACCGCCGAAGTCGCTGTGGCCTGGCGTATCGATGATGTTAATTTTAACATCTTTGTACCGTACCGATACGTTCTTCGAAACGATCGTAATACCTCGCTCGCGCTCCAGGTCGTTATTGTCCAAAATCAGTTCGCCGAATTCCTGGTTGTCCCGAAAGAGCTTCGACGCGTGAATAATCTTGTCGACCAGTGTTGTTTTGCCGTGGTCGACGTGAGCTATGATAGCTATATTGCGAATAGATTGCATACAGTGTTCAGAAAATCTGAACCAGGATTTTTACAAGATTTCGAGGATTTACTAGGCTTACGATTGTATATAAACCCTGATTAGACTTCCGACCCCTCAAATCCCAGTCAATTTTTTCGCAAAGATACGAAATTTTACGCTGAAACACAGATTTTTACAACTAATTAAACGAAAAAAGGCCCGTTAACGGGCCTGACTATAATATAAATACAATTTCTTAACACAAGCTTAATGATTTGGGCAGCCACAGGGGTTTTTCTTTCGAAAAAGACCCGTATTGAATAGCCCACCGCGCTTTGGTTTGTATCCTTTTTTCTTGCGTCCAAAAATGGTTATTTCCGATGTTGCTTTACCTGAAGATGCCATTGTTTCGAAGGGCACATCGACCAGCATCAGAGAGGCCGCTAGCAGCAGAACAACTTTTGTCTTTTTCATTGTCACAACCCGTTTCTTTGTTAACGCAAAAATAGCGCTATTAGTCAGACGATTGCCTAAGATTTTTCATAATTAACAACATGGTTACCGATTCTGACTATTTAATTGTTTACGGTACGTTACGTCCGGCATTTAGCAATTCGTATGCACGGCATCTACGGCAGCACAGCCAATACGTTGGTGAGGGGTCTTTTCCTGGTTTACTCTTTGATTTGGGTACTTATCCAGGAGCTATTTATCAGGAGGATAGCCCTCAAGCCGTCCAGGGAACGATTTTCGACATAAGCCATCATAAGCAGACTTTATTGGCTTATCTGGATGCTTACGAAGGAATTAGCGACCAGTTTCAGCAGCCACACGAATACCATCGAACAATCATCCAAGTGAACGGACCGGGTAAGATACTGAACTGCTGGTTCTATCAGTACAATTGGCCGACTGCTCAAAAAAAAATTATCGAATCGGGAGATTATGCGGGCTACATAGGCTAGTGGTCGCCATTATCTGATTCACAAACAAAAACCGACTTTGTCCAGAGTCGGTTTTTGTTTGTGAATCGCTACGTTCGTTGATTAGCGGGGCCCGCGAGAACGACCTCCGCCATTGAAACCACCAGAGCCGCTCCGCGCATTCGGACTATTGTAGTTTCGATAACGGGGAGAGGGTGTGTAATAACGAGGACGTACTACGACAGGCGGACGATTCACAATAACGGGGGGCCGGTAGTAGCCATAAGGTCGATAGTAGCCGTACGGGTACCCGTAATTATAACCGTAGTAGGGCCGGGAGCCATAGCCAGCCCCTGTATTAACATAAGCAGGGCCGCAACTTGCCAAAAGTATAACCAGCAAAGCGGCTGTAAGCAAAGGCATTAATTTTATCGTTTTCATGTTAAAAGAATCATTACGTTGAACCATTTAATTATATAACCCTTAAGCAAGCTCATTTAATAGCTATTTACTAACTATTTACGATCTTCTTACCAACGGCGCCAGCCATTGTTGATACGTCCTCCCCGATGCCTGTAGCCGTAGGTGCCATAACCATACCCGTAATTAGGATAAGGACGGACAATAACTGGCCGAGGAGCTATAATAACTGGTGGTGGAGGTGGGGCGATGACAATACGTGGCGGCACAATTACGACAGGCGGCTGAGCGGGGTAAGGTCGCCCATAAGGATAATAGCCATCGTAGCCATTCGGGTAATTGGGCCTATTGCGGTTGTTATACCCGTTCGAATTGCGCTGATCATAGCCATTTGGATATCTGGGGTCGTACTCATTATAGCCGTTCGGATAATTAGGGCTATATCCCTGATTCGTATCCGGATATGGCTGATCATAGCCAGAGCCATTCTGCCCAAAGCTAAACGTAGTAACGCCTACAATTAATCCAGCGATCAAACTCCATTTGCCTATCCTCATTGTCGTAGTTCGTTTATCAACCTATTTTGGTCGTTAGACAAATCACACCTTACTACGTTTAATAACAACGCCTAAAAAACCGTTAAAGTTTAATTAAAAAGCCTGACCGTCAGACAGTCAGGCTTTTATGAAGTAACCTATAAGGCAATCGGTTACGCCTTTAATTTATCTTTCAGATAGTTTAGTGATAGCTTATAGGCATCGGCCGTAGCTTCTTTGTTGTAAACCGGATTACTGGGGTTGGCGAATCCATGTCCGGCATCATACATTTTTATCGTTACTTTCTTGCCTGCTTTCTGCATGTTTTCTTCAAATTGCTTAACCGACTCGGGTGTGATGCCCTTGTCCTGGCTGCCAAAAATTCCCAGGACATCTGTATTGAGCGTTCTTAGCTTCTCAACGTCCTGTTCTGGGCGTCCATAATACATAACACACCCTTTGGCCTGTTTGCCTTCCATAATTGCTGATTGAAGGGAAAGCATTCCTCCAAAACACCACCCTACACTGGCGAACTCAGCTTTTGGGCCAGCATAAGCAATAGCACCTTTCTGGATACTGGCAAGCCGGTCTTTACTGGCAGCCTGCATTAACTTTCCAGCCTCGGCAGGTTCAGTTGCTACTTTGCCATCATACATATCAACAGCCAATACGTTCACATCCTTTAGGTCGTTGTAAAACATTTCAGCCTGTTGTTTGATGTTGTCATTCAATCCCCACCATTCCTGATAGACCAGCAGCCATTTGTCGGACGCTTTCTTTGACTTCAGCAAAAATCCATTGGCTGACTGACCATCCGGAGTCGAGAATTTGATCATTTCACCCGCTCCGATGTAGGTAAAGGGGAGCGGGCTGGCATGCAATTTCTGAAAAGCGGGATCAGCGGCCATCAGCGCCATATCGTTAGCGGGCGTATGGCAAACCGGAATCTTCCTTTCCTGAAATTTTTCGGCCGGCTTAAGGTAAGCAAACAGCGACATAAAGAAGGATAGGCCGGTAATAAAGATGATTTTCATATGTGTTTGATGGTTAGTTGCTAAACGTAACGAATTGCTAAAGTTATTGGTTAGCGCAGTGGCATTAAAAAGCGAATTGGGTAAACTGTCTGCGATGTGCTTACAATTTACCCAATTGTTGTTTAGTTTTATGTACTGCCGGACTAGGCTTTTACCAGCTCAAAAATTGTAATCTCAGGCAAAATTCCAACGCGGCCCGGATAACCAATATAACCGTAGCCCCGGTTTACATAGAGCCGCTGGTTTCCCTCCTGATACAATCCTGCCCACTGTTTGTAAAAATATTGGGCTGGACTCCATTGAACGCCGGGAATTTCAACACCAAATTGCGCGCCGTGTGTATGGCCGCTGAACGTAACGTCAATATCGGAATATCTGGGTCGAACTTCGGCATCCCAGTGGGTTGGGTCGTGGGAGAGGAGAAGCTTTACCGGATACTCTTCAGTGCCCGCATAGGCTTTTGCCAGATTTCCCATCCGCAAAGCAGCCGGACCGAAACCGAGGTTCTGAACGCCAATAAGGGCAATTTTGTCGCCATTCTGTTCCAGAACTCTGTTTTCGTCAAGTAAAATATTCCAGCCCATCTGTTTGTGTGCGGCCACTACGTTCAGTACGTTCTGTCGTTCTGCCTGTGCGCTGGGCCATTGGACGTACTTGCCATAATCGTGATTGCCAAGGGTCGAGTAAACGCCCAGGGGCGCCTTCACTTTATCGAAAATATTAATAAACTCGTTCGCTTCTTCGGCGTGGCTGTTGACCAAATCGCCCGTAAAAAAGACAACATCCGGCTTTTGCTTCATCAGCAGATCAACGCCCCCACGAACGGCTGTTCGGTTGAAAAAGCTGCCCGTATGAATATCTGAAATCTGAGCAATGGTCATCCCATTAAAGCCAGACGGTAAATTTTTTAAGGGAAGTTTAATCCGACGGACCCTGTAATCGTGAGCTCCCGAAACAATTCCCCATGTAAAAGCAACTAAAGGCACCGTGCCAACAACCAGCGCGGTTTTCATCAGAAAATCGGATCGAGAAATAGCATCTTTCGGGATCACGCCATTCGTGGTCGTGGGAATTGTTTGGCGAGACGTATCGACGACTGCTTCCTGAACTTCAGGCTTATAAAACAACGAGACAATCCAGCGGAAAAACCGGCCCAAATCATCAATGAAAATAATCAGAACCGCGAAAATCTTGGAAAAGTAGGGAATAGCAATACTGGCCCAGAGAAACGTACGAGTGTTCTTGCCAAATGAATCAGGCGGCAGGTACTGCAACGCTACGTACAGCAAGAGAGATAGGACCGTAATTCCCCAGAAAGCAATGGCAATGATACGCTGCGTACTTTCTGTGGTGGATCGACTCAGCGTTTTGACGGCCTGCCAGACGTACCAGTCAATCAACAGCATGATAGCTGGCAGAATAAATAAGAAGGCAGCGCGATTCATAAGCTTGCGTAAATAATATAGAATGGATAACGTACAATACAAATAATGGATAATGTGAGTTCGCTAAAGCCACTCCTCATTATCCATTATTTGTTTTACTGATTAAATCCGTTTAAACTAACTCTTCTTCCTGCTCTTCAATACGTTCCAGAGCGGGGTCTTTCTTACCGAACCACTTCATGCGAATGCGTTCGTTTACCCAGTACATACACGGTACGATCACAAGCGTAAGTACGGTCGAAAACGTCAATCCATAGATGATCGTCCAGGCCAGGATATTCCAGAAAACCGAGCTATCACCACCTATGATTACGTGTGGGGCGAAATCGCGGAAGAGCCCAACGAAATCGACAGTGATACCTAATGCCAGCGGGATCAGGCCCAGTACGGCCGCCGAAGCAGTTAACAATACCGGTGTCAGACGAATACCACCCGCTTCGATGATCGCTTCACGTAACGGAACACCCCGGCCACGTAATTCCTCGATAAACTCGATGAGCAGAATCCCGTTTTTCACCACAATACCCGCCAGCGCGATAATACCGACACCCGACATGATGATCGAGAAATCTTTATTAAAAATCACAAAGCCAAGCAGTACGCCGATCAGCGAGAACAGGATGGTTACGAAGATAATCAGCGGTTTCACAACCGAGTTGAACTGCGTTGCCATGATCAGGTAAATCAGCAGGAGTGCGATACCAAAAGCAGCGCCCAAAAAGTTCATCGACTCAGCCTGGTCTTCCTGCTCACCACCCATCTTCACCGTATAACCACTCGGTACGTCAATTTCTTTAATAACCTCCTGAATCTGAGCCACGATTTCATTGGCATTGAAGCCCGGCACTACGTCTGAACTTAACGTAACAAGCCGTTGCTGATTCTTCCGGTTGATCTGGCTGAAGGTAGTTGAATAACTAATGTTAGCAACCGACGTAATGGGCACCTGGCGCAATTGACCACCCATAACCATGTCGCGGTATACTACGTTCAGACTCAGAAGCCGGTCGATCTGGCTACGGTCGTCGGGTTTCAGACGAACCATAATCGGATATTCGTCTTTGGCATCCCGGAATTTCGATACTTCCAGACCGAACAAAGCCGTCCGAATGGCCATAGCTACCTGACCAGAAGAGATACCTTCCCGTTCTGCTTTCTCGCGGTCGATGTCGACGACAATCTCAGGCTTGTTGGTGATTAAGTCCGATTTCAACTGGTCGATACCCTGAATACCTGCCTGAGCAATTTTCTGCTGTACCTGCTTTTCCAGTTTTTTCAGCTGGTCGAACTCTTCGCCCGCAATTTCAATAGCAATCGGCTTACCGGTCGGTGGTCCGTTCGATTCACGTTCTACAGAGATTTCACTACCCGGCAGTCCACGCATAGCAACCCGAACTTTGGCCAAAAGAGAATCCGTTGAGATTCCATGCCGAAATTCGTTTGGTACAAAAGCGATTGTCACCTTCGACTTCTGTGGTGTTGCCGCTCGATCAGGGTTTTGGGCATCACCCGCATTTTTCCCTACGTTCGAGATTACCGAGTTGACAATATCCGTAGCCTTGCTGTCTTCCAGTACTTTAAATACGCGCTTCTCGATTACTTTCGTTACGGAGTCCGTCACGCGGGCGTCTGTACCAACTGGCATTACGTTGTATACGTAAATATAATCGGGTTCACCACTTGGGAAGAACAGCACTTTAGGCTTAGCAATGCCTGTGATAATAAATGTTAGAATCAGCAACCCAAAGGCACCGACAATAGCAAAAACGGGGCGCCAGCCGTGTAGTATCCATGAAATAAGCTTCCGATACCCGTTTTTGAGCGCTGGAAGCCATTTCTCCTGAAAAGGTACGATCAGTTTTGGTGTCAGTACGTAGTGATTGAAGACGTACAGGATGATAAACAACACGAAGAGGTTACCAATACCCCGGTCAATCACGTAGCCGACCCCTGCCAGAACCGTCATGATCATCAGCGGACGTTTAATTTCGGCAAACGATTGTTTGTCTTCGTGATTATCATCTTCATGCCGTTTCATGAACGTAACGGCAAAGACAGGGTTAATCACGTAAGCCACAAACAGCGACGAAAACAGCGTCAGAATGAGCGTCAACGGCAGAAACTTCATAAACTCGCCCACAATACCCGGCCAGAACAGGAGCGGGAAGAACGGGGCAATGGTCGTCAGCGTACCAGACAATACCGGTACGAATACTTCACCGGCAGCAGCTTTTACCGCCTGTTTGATATCCCAGTCTTTATGTTCATTAAAGAGTCGGTGGGAGTTTTCAATAACCACAATCGCATCATCTACCACAAGTCCTAAGCCAAGCAGGAAGGCGAATAACACCATCATGTTCAGCGTGAACGCAGTGCCCACCATTGGCCCAAGAACCGGCATCATCACAAAGGCTACCAGCGCCGATAAAGGTACCGACAAGCCCACGAAAATAGCATCGCGCACGCCCATGAAGAACATAAGCACCAGCACTACAAAAATGAAACCCAGTACAACCGTGTTGATCAGGTCGTTCACACTTTCGCGCGTGCGTTCTGACTGGTCGGCCGTGATTTTCACGTCCAAACCATCTGGAAACTCCGTTTCCTTATACTCCTCAATGGTTTTTTCAATACGGTCGGCTGCAGAAATCAGGTTGGCGCCAGCCCGTTTGATTACGTTCAACGTAACAACGGATTTGTTATTCAGACGAGCGAAGTTCTGCTGCTCTTCGAAGTTATCCCGTACTTCAGCAATGTCGCCAAGCCGAACCGTGGCGCCCGTAGCAGTACGTATCTGTAAATTCTGAAGCTGCGTTACGTCGGTAAATTCGCCTTTGACCCGTACAGTCCGGCGAACACCGTCAACATTCAGATCACCGCCCGATACGTTTATGTTTTCGCCCTGGATAGCCTGCTGAATATCCGTAAACGCGAGGCCTGCCGATTGCATACGTGGCAAATCGACATTGATCTGAATTTCACGCTCCAGCGCACCAATAATGTCTACGCGACGAATTTCAGGCATGCCTTCTATTACGTCCTGCAAATCTTCGGCATATTCTTTCAGTTGTTTCAGCGAGAAATTACCAGCCATGTTGATATTCATGATCGGCATTTCTGAAATATCGACATCCTGCGCCGTCGGACCTGAATCCAGCTTTTGTGGTAAATCGGGTTTCGCTTTATCGATCGCATCGCGGACACGCTGAAGTGCTTCAGCTGATTCTACATCGGGATTAAATTCGACGAGAATAACCGATACATCCTGCAGCGCATTTGATTTGATACGTTTGACACCTGAAACAGACTTTAACTGCTTCTCAATCTGCTTGTTAATGGTATTTTCGATATCAGCGGGGGCCGTACCAACATACACGGTATTGATGTACACCTGTGGTATCTTGATGTCAGGAAACTGCTCTTTCGGCAGGTTATTGTACACGAACAGCCCACCGAGTGTAATCAGGAAGGTGAAAATGTAAATCGCCGTTCGGTTTTCTACGCACCAGTTGGTGAATCCTAGGGTTTTATACTGTTCAAATTTCATTTTAAAATGAGTTTACTGTTTTCTGTTTACTGTTTTCTATTTCTGTTGAGCGAAAAGTTTAATAAACTGCATCAGTCAACAGAAGACTGAAGACAGTAAACAGAAAACTCAACTAAAAATTGATCGGTTGTCCGTCAACTAAATCCTGATACCCAGCCGTAACGATCTGATCGCCCGACTGTAACCCTTGCGTCACTTCAATTTTACCGCCGTACGACTGACCCGTTTTGATCGGTTTCGCCTTCGCTACTTTCTTGCCCCCTTCGTTCACCGCTACGTAGACCAGTTTTCCATTTTCCGTGTCCTGAATCAGGTTTTCATTGATTACGATCGCCTTCGCCTGTGTCTGGTCATTTATTTTAACCCGAGCCAGCATATTAGGCTTCAGCGCATTATCAGATGGAAGGGGTGCTTCGATGGTAAAGGTTCGGCTTAGGGGATCAACCGTGGTTGCAACGAAGGAAATGCGCGAATTCAGGTTTCGGCTAATGTCAGGAAATTCAACCGTTACCGCGTCGCCTTTCCGTACACTTCCGGAGTAATTATCCGAAACTTTCGCAACGACTTTCAATTGAGACAGGTTAACTACCCGAACCAGACCAACACCCGGCGCAGCGGATTGCCCAATCTTAATATTTACCTGATCGACAACCCCCGAAATCGGTGTCGTTACGGTTGATTGGCCTAGTTGGGCATTCAGCGTTGACAATCGACGCTCAAGCGATTCTTTGTTGTTCTTAGCCTGCAGGTACTGAATTTCGGTTCCGATCTGCTGCTTCCACAAGGCATCCTGCTTTTCAAAGACGGTGTTGGCCAGCGAAAGCTGGGTTTTCACTTCAGATATCGATTCCCGTAAGAGCTGGTCATCAACTTTAGCTATCGCCTGTCCAGCCCGAACCTGATCACCTTCTTTCACGTAAACAGCCGTAACCACACCCCCCGATTTTGGCGATACCTGTACGTTGTTTTTTGCATCAATAGTGCCCTGTAATTCAACAAAGTGCTTGAACGTACTAGCGTTCAGGGGAGCTACCGTTACGTCTTTCACGCGCGCTTCTTCGGCCTTTTTCGGATCAAGTTTTGCGAGTTCGCCTTCCAGCGTTTTAATCTTCGAATTCAGTTCCGTCTGTTGCGATTTTAATTCTGCGAGTTCATCCCGTTTGCCTTGCAAATCAGATTTCTTTTCCTGTGAGCAGGACGCTAAAAAACTCACGAGAATTATGGCGTAGTATGTTTTCATTTTAACTGTTTTTATTTTTTAGTTTCCTACGTAGAGCCGGCCGAGCGCACGGTCCTGATCTACTTTTGCGATTAAGAAATCGTACAGTGAAGAGAAATAATTGGTTTGTGCTTCGCGAAGGGATGCTTCGGCATTCTGCACTTCGATACTTGACCCAACACCTTCTTTATATTTGATCTGCGCTACGCGAACAATTTCCTGTGCCAGATCGCGGTTGCGTTGCTGGGTTTGTAAGGTCTGCAAACCATTGTTCAACGTAATACTCGATTGCCGGATTTGCAGATCAATTGAGTTACGTAACAGTTCACCACTGTTCTGCGCCTTCTGCAACGTAATACGCTTCTGGACAAGTTGATATCGTTTCTGGAAGCCATCGAAAATGGGCACCTGCAGGCTTAAGCCTATGGTTCCGAAATTAAACCAAGGATCTGTAACAAGTTGGCTGAACTTGTTGCGGCCACTGTTATAGCCATAGTTTGCGAATCCAGCCAACGATGGATAATATCCTTTCTGGGTAAGTTCAATATCCTGTTCGGCCAGTTTTATCTGCGTTTCCAGCGTCGAGTACTCGATTCGGCTTTGGTATTGAAAGGTAGGATCGGCTGAAATCAGCGGGCGCAGGTCCTCGACTTTTCGATCCTGTAATTGCTCAGCCAACGTAATTTCATCGTTAACGCCTAACCCCATCTGAAATTTAAGGAGCGTATAGCTCAGCTCAATCAGGTTTTGTACGTTCTGGCGTTCTGCCCGCAGATTGTTAGCCTGTACTTCTAAACGTTGTACATCCAGTTTTTCAACAAAACCCTGCTGATTCATAGCTCGCGTTTCGTTGAACAGCGTATCGAGCCGACCAATGTTATAGTCCAGCAACTTTGCCCTTTCCAGCGCGACCAATACACCGTAATACGCTTTTGCAACTTGCTCAGCTACAGTAACCTTACTGGCTTGTAAATTCCGCTGAGCCAGTTCGCGATACGTAGCTGCGGCCCGTAATCCAACGTTTAGACTAGCGCTGTAAATAACCTGATTCAGGTTGACAGATGCGTTGCTTGAATAAGCAACGCCAAATTGAACCGGCACGGCAGGCGCATCTGGCGAGGCATTCTGATCGAAAAAGACAGCCGGTAAAAAGGCCCGCTGAATAATCAGGTTATCGGTCAGTGAAGCACTGGCAGCAATCTGCGGCAACGCCGACGCTTTGGTTTCTTTGATACGTGCTTCGGCACTTATGGCATCAAGCTGACTGTTACGTACGTTAACGTTCTTCTGGATAGCAAAATCAATTGCTTCCTGGAGCGTAAAGGATTTGCCATTCGACTGCTGATTTGATGGGCGTAAACCCGTTGGAGCCAGGCCCAATCCCGAATTAAAATTCGAAATAACGGTAGGCTGAAGATTTACGGGACCCGTTGCTGGATTCACCGAAGGAACTGCTTCAGAGGCATTATTGCTGGGTTGTCCGGGAACGGCCACGCCAGTACCGGGTGTTACGCCAGGCTGTGCAACAACGGCTCCCGTACCAGCAGGCTGCTGCGCGCCGGGTTGCTGTCCGCTCGCGGCCGCGCCCGTAGGCTGTTGACCTACGGATGGTTGCGTAGGTACCTGAGCCACCGTCCGTAGCCAACCTGTCGACAGACAAAGCGCGGCAATTAGGAGAGTACTACTTCTTTTCATAGACCACTTGGTTATATTCGTTCGTGTGGTTAACATACTGATTGTAAATGGTGAAGCCTTTCTCGGTCAGCATACCCCGAATGAAGTGATGCATGAGCTCATACTGAATCTCGGGCATTGTATACTGGTCCGTTGGAAAGATGTCATTATTAAATGCCAACTCAATCTGTTCAACACGGAGTCGGGCTAAAATCGCTGGATTTAGGTCTGCGCGGTATAGTCCTTGAGAAATACCTTTTTGGATATTTTCAAGAATAGATCGCATAATTTCGCCTTCTTTATATCGCCTAAACTGTGCAAAAGCCTGTGGGTAGTGCCGTTTCAAATCAATCAACAGATTTGGGCTAACCTGGTCGGCGTGTTTCTGTATCATAGACAGTACGTGCATAATTTCCTCGACGGGATTGTCGGCTTCGACCGCCATACACATCATTTCTGACTGATCTCTGCCCATTTTACCCTCAATAACTTGGGATAAAATCTGTTCTTTATCGTTGAAATGCTGATAGATCGTTTTTTTGGAAATGCCTAATTGCTTAGCAATGTCTTCCATCGTTACTGAACGAATGCCATATTTCCAGAACAACCGCTCAGCCTCCGCTAATATCCTTTCCTTCATTAAATGAAATAGAACTTTTGCAGGATGAACTTAGGAAACTCAAATATAGTTCTGAGTTTCCTCTACATTTTACTATTAAATGATGAACGGCCTAAAAACTGGTGTGAAACAACCAATAGGTCCGATGAACTTGTAGCTAATAAGAGGGGAATTAGGGGTTGATATTCTGGTTAGACGCCTGTTTCGTAGAAGCGGACATCTGCCTTTACGGAGCTGAGCAGTTCGCGCGTGCGCTCCGGGCGGGCATCAGTGATAAAGAGCTGACCAAATGCACCTTCTTCCATTTGCTGAATCAGCTTGCTAATACGCCGGTCGTCGAGCTTATCGAAAATGTCGTCGAGTAGTAGAATAGGCTTGACTCCTTTTTCGGCTTCCAACGTATCGAACTGAGCGAGTTTCAGGGCTATCACAAATGTTTTCTGCTGTCCCTGCGAGCCAAACTTTTTCAGGGGAACGGCCTCGCCATAGACACCGCCGATCAGAAAGGAGTAATCGTCTTTATGCACTCCCATCGTGGTACGTTGTAATATCGTATCCCGCCGACGAAAATGCCGAAATTCTTCAGCAAAGTTCGGGTCACTTACTTCCGACTCATACACAATATTCACCATTTCGCTCTCATTGCTTAAGTAGGCGTAGTGTTCCCGGAATCCGGGCAGGAATTCTTCGACAAATTGTTTCCGACGGTCGTGTATCTTCTGGCCTAAGTCGAGCAGAGGTACGTCATACGTATCGAGCATGTCATTATCTACCTGGTTCCGTTCAGCAAAAAGTTTGAGCAAACTGTTACGTTGCTTCAGCACTTGCTGGTACATCAGGAAATCCCGTAAATAATTCGGATCGAGCTGAGACAGGACTCCATCAAAAAAGTGCCGCCGATCTTCACTGTGTTCACGCACAAGATCGGTGTCGTTTGGCGCAATCAGGACGACCGGAAACCGACCAATGTGTTCGCTAATACGTTCATATGGCTTCTTGTCGGCCATAATTACTTTCCGCTGCCCCCGCTGCAAGCTGATCGTGATCTGTACCCGGTCTGGATTGACACGGTTTGGATGACCGCTATGTTCGTTCTCTTCGAAAATGCCGTCAATTATAAAATAGTCGGCACCATGAAGAATACTAAATGCGTCCTGATTCTGGAAAGCACTTTTGCTGAGTGCCAGAAAATAAACTGCGTCTAACAAATTAGTTTTACCGCTGCCGTTCGGCCCTACAATTACGTTTATCTGCCGTCCAAATACGTATCGCCCATCTTCATAGTTCTTAAAATTGGTCAGGCTCAGTTTTTCGAGATACATAGATGTAGCGGATAACGCGATAATGCGTAATTTCGCGGCAGTCCTATAGAGAAGACTCTGTATGAACTAACGTTTTGGTATTGGCAACAAAGATACGGTCGGTTTGTTAGGTTAATAGGCTTAACGGCCGTAGAAGCGATTGCTGATTTTATCGAACTTCATTCCTCATGGCAAGCGTCAAAGAGAAATCTGAGCGGGGAACCGCCAAACAAAATGGAAAGGCTCCGGAAGCCGCGAAAACGCAGCATCCCAAGGAGCGGTATATGTACTGGTATGAATCCATGCAGTTGCAACGGAAGTTTGAAGAGAAAGCCGGGCAGTTGTATGGCCAGCAGAAAATCCGTGGCTTCTGTCACCTGTATATAGGTCAGGAGGCTTGTTCGTCAGGTTCATATACAGCCTTAACAAAAGATGATAAGTGGATTACAGCCTATCGCGACCACGGTATCCCGCTGGCTCTGGGTTCTGACCCAAAAGCGGTAATGGCTGAATTGTTTGCAAAACAAACCGGTTCGTCGAAGGGGAAAGGCGGCTCCATGCACATCTTCGACAAGTCAGTTAACTTCATGGGTGGCCACGGTATCGTTGGTGCTCAGATTCCGATGGGTGCCGGAATTGGCTTCGCAGAGAAGTACAACAAGACCAAAAATCTCTGCATTACGTTTATGGGCGATGGAGCCGTTCGGCAGGGCGCTTTGCACGAAGCCTTTAATATGGCCATGCTTTGGAAAATTCCCGTCATTTTTGTTGTCGAAAATAATGGTTACGCAATGGGAACCTCTGTTGCCCGAACATCGAACGTAACAGAATTGTATACCCTTGCCGAAGCCTATGACATGCCTTCTGAGCCGGTCGATGCCATGAGTGTTGAAGCTGTTCATGAAGCCGTTAGTCGGGCTGCTGAGAGAGCTCGCTCGGGTGAAGGACCAACGTTCCTTGAATTCCGTACGTATCGGTATCGGGGCCATTCCATGTCGGATCCACAAAAGTATCGCTCAAAGGACGAAGTTGAAGAATACAAAATGCGCGATCCGATTGAGCAGGTAAAAGCCACTATTCTTGAAAAAGGAATTGCTACTGAAGACGATCTGGCGGCTATTGATCAGAAAATAAAAGGAATTGTCGACGAGTCTGTCAAATTCGCTGAGGAGTCTCCGTACCCACCAGCAGAAGAAGCGTTCAAAGATGTTTACATGCAGAAGGATTATCCATTCTTAACCGAGTAGATAAGTTAGTGCATAAGTTTTTTACCTCATATATTTTATCACCTTGAGGTAATCAGAATGTCCAGGAAATTTATCCTGGACATTTTTATTTGAACTAACTTTTCCTATTACGTGTATATACATTAAATGTCGATACAACTAATAGATTTTAACCTTATTCACTAATAAACTTATGGAAACGCTGATCAACGGTCTTCACCACGTAACGACGATAGCTGGCGATACACAACGTAATGTCGATTATTATACTGACATACTTGGCCTGCGGCTCGTTAAAAAAACGGTCAACTTTGATGCTCCCGATGTATATCATCTGTATTATGGAAATGAAGCAGGTTCACCCGGCACGATCCTCACCTTTTTTCCATACGGAGATATTCCTCGTGGTCGAAAAGGGGTCGGCCAGTTAACTTACACAGCGTTTTCTGTGCCAACCGCATCATTACGTTTCTGGATGGATCGGCTCCACGAACGTAATATTCCCTACGCTGGACCTTACAAACGCTTCTCAGAAACATTTATCCGTTTTGAGGATTTCGATGGTATGGGCATAGAGTTTGTCTTTAACGACGATGATAAACGCCCAGCTTGGGATAACGGTCGTATTCCGGCTGAGTTTGCCGTTCGGGGTTTTCATACGGTTACGTTGAACGAAGTAAATTCAGACAGAACGATCAAACTTTTAACCGAAACGATGCAGCATACATTGGTAGGGGAGGAGGAAGGCCGATTCCGATTCCAGGCCGGAATTGGTGGCTCTGGCAATTTTGTTGATGTGCTGCATTCGCCTAAGGATGTTCACGCTTTGCAAGGTGCTGGTTCAGTCCATCACGTTGCTTTTTCGACTAATAGCGACGAAACGCAGATAATTATTCAACATCAGTTGGCAGAACTCGGTTATCACGTTACTCCTGTGCAGGACCGCAATTACTTCAACAGTATTTATTTCCGCGAGCCAGGTGGGATTTTGTTTGAAGTAGCTACGAATCCTCCTGGTTTTGCCATCGATGAATCAGTAGCGGAATTAGGAACGGCATTAAAACTACCTCCGCAATATGAACCTCGGCGGGCTAAAATAGAAGCTGAATTACCTGAAATCATTGTTAAATAATTCAATCACAAAAGCAGAGGGAATACCGAGATTTTTTAGCTTTTCCTTTGTATTCCCTCTGCTTTTGTGATTGATAAAATTTCAAAAAACGATGATACATAATTCCAATAATATTCGAACTGCAGGAAAGCCACTTGAAGAGGCAAAAAAAGTGTTGGTCATGGTACATGGTCGGGGTGGTTCAGCACGCGATATTTTGTCTTTGTCAGAATACATTCAGGATAAAGATTTTGCTTTTATTGCTCCTGAAGCGACAGGTAATACGTGGTATCCGCATTCATTTCTAAGACCAGTAAATGAAAACGAGCCATACCTTAGTTCGGCATTACAAGTTCTGGCCAGTTTGCGAGGACGTCTACAATCGGATTTCAATTTCAAACTACCACAAATTTATTGGCTGGGTTTTTCACAGGGAGCCTGTTTGCTGTTAGAATTTTTAGCGCGTAATGCAGCCGAGTATGGCGGTATTTTTGGACTAAGTGGTGGCTTGATTGGCCCAGCCGGAACCCCTCGTACCTACGATGGGATGTTCGATAATACGCCTGTTTTTTTAGGATGTAGTGACCAAGATTCACACGTACCGAAAGAACGGGTTTTAGAATCAGAAGATATTTTTCGGAAGATGGGAGCGAACGTAACGACAAAATTATACCCTAATTTTCCGCATACGATTAACGAAGATGAGCTAAAGATTGTTAATTTGCTGATAGCGGGAGATCAATAATGATCTTAACATCTGCACTTAACACGATTGCCTATGAGCCAATATATGGTTGAATTTGACCTTCCGGCCGTGATGGATGAAGGGTTTGAAAATCGGATACCTGCCCAGCGACTTAAAGTGGAAGAACTAATGGAGAAGGGTTTTTTATTATCGTATTCCCTTTCTGCCGACCGCCAAAAGCTCTGGTGTATTTTTAAGGCTGACTCGGAACTTGAAGTATTGGAATCAATCTCTGAATTTCCACTTATTAAATACATGACACCAATGATCACTGAGCTTATGTTTCATAATATGCTTGCGGCTCGAATACCACTTTTCTCGCTAAACTAAACTACAAAAAGCCCTCTTTCCTGAGGGCTTTTTTATGGCCAAAAATTGTACTTTTGCTTGCATAACCGTTTCTTATAACCATAAGTAACCATAGCTAAACTGGTTACTTATGGTTATAAAAGGTTGATATTCAATTTCCACGTGGAACAATTTATTTAGGTCCATAGTATCTCATATTATAAATAATACATGACACCAAACGTCTATATTTCTCAGTCTGAGAGTGAGTTAGAAAGCCATTTTAGTGGAGATTTCATTGCTCATATCGACGGAAAAAAGGTTATTACGTTAAGGGATTTCTATGAAGAAATAGCCGTGTTGTTAGACTTTCCAGACGGCTTTGGTTTCAACCTTGATGCGCTAAATGACTACTTAAACGATCTACAATGGCTCGAAGACGAACGTATAATACTCTATTTTACCAGTACCGAAACGCTGATCAGCAAAGAGCGAGACCCGGCTAAAATGGGAAGTATTTTGAATATACTAGAGGCTACAGCCGAAGATTGGAAATGGGTGGATGAAGACGACGATGCAGATAAGAAGGAAATTATTTTAGTTTTCGAGGATAGTCTACGCATACGTAAACTATTAGAGCAGGAAAGCATTAATTATGCTCTATTATCAGTGTTGAAATAACGAATTGACGCAACAAATTTTTGAAACCTACTGTTATCAATACGTGCCGCCGGGAGGTCCTTCCAGCGGCTTTTCGCGTTTGACAAACAACCTGAACATCGCTTGAAACCAAATGAATTACTCGGTTTATACACCGAGGATAGCTTTATAAAATTATTGGCTGAACCCTTTAGCCGTAAACCATCTAGTGAGCCACAACGATTGCAAATCAAAGGTGTTGCTGGTAGTCTGGATTCGGTATTGGCTTCAGCCATATTTAAACTAGTGGGAGGCAATCACCTGTTTATACTGACAGATCGTGATGAAGCTGCCTATTTTTTTAATGACCTTCAGAACCTAACGGACCGGGAAGTTTTGCTCTTTCCGATGTCATATAAAAAGCCATATCAATATGAAGAAATCGAAAATGCAAACGTATTGATGCGAGCAGAAGTATTGAACAAATTAAATCCAGCTTCGAAAGAAGGATTATTAATTGTAGCATACCCCGAATCATTATCTGAAAAAGTAATTAACAAACGTTCTTTGCAAGCTAATACGTTAACGATTCGGGTAGGGGAGAAGCTAGACACTCATTTCGTATCGGAACTTCTGCAAACGTATGAATTTGAAAAAACAGATTTCGTTTACGAAGCAGGTCAGTTTTCAGTACGTGGTGGTATCATTGACGTATTTTCATTTGCCAGCGAATTTCCATTTCGCATCGATTTATTCGATGATGAGGTAGAAAGTATCCGCAAGTTCAATCCTGAAACACAACTTTCGACTGACCCGGTTGAATTTATCAATATTATCCCGAACATACAGACTAAACTTGTTCAGGAGAGCCGTGAACAATTTTTTAGTTTTTTACCCAAGGACACCACCGTCTGGGCTAAAGATATTGAGCTTACGCTCGATATTATAGATAAGTGCTACGAAAAAGCTGAGCAAAGCTTTGAATCAGTGGTAGCCAACAGTGGAGGAATTCAGGTAGTATCTGACCCGGGCGAATTGTTTGAGACTCGTCGAACCTTTTTAAATGATTTAAAGATGTTTCGAACGGTTGAATTTGGACGCAAATTCTACTTCAAGACAGAAGGTAAACAGCAATACAATTCAAAGCCACAGCCGTCTTTCAATAAGGATTTCAAACGACTTGTTGATACGTTGGGCGATAATCAGGCTAAAGGATTCACCAATATCATTGCAGCCGAGTCGTTCAAACAGCTTGATCGGTTAAAGACAATATTTGAGGAGCTTGATCCATTCGTTAAATTTCAGCCAATCAATATTGGTCTACGAGAGGGATTTGTAGACAACACCCTAAAGATAGCCTGCTTTACGGATCATCAGATTTTTGACCGGTATTATCGCTACCGGGTTCAAGATAAGTTTTCCAAGTCGAAAGCCTTAACGCTACGTGAGTTAAAGACATTACAGCCCGGAGACTACGTAACCCATATCGATCATGGCATCGGACGATTTGCGGGTTTAGAAAAAGTTGACCATGCTGGCAACGAGCAGGAAGCGATACGTCTCATCTACCGCGATAACGATATCCTGTTGGTAAGTATTCACAGCTTACACAAGATCGCTAAATACAGTGGAAAAGAAGGCGGTCCACCAGTCATGAGCAAACTCGGCTCGCAGGATTGGGAGCAGAAAAAGTCAAGGATTCGAAAGCAGGTTAAAGAAATTGCCCGGGAACTGATAGCGCTCTACGCAAAACGCCGAACGGCACCGGGATATGCTTATAGTCGCGACAGCTTTCTACAGGCTGAACTTGAGTCATCATTTCTTTACGAAGACACGCCAGATCAGGCTAAAGCAACCAATGACGTAAAGGATGATATGGAAAGGCCGCATCCCATGGATCGACTTGTATGTGGTGATGTTGGTTTCGGCAAAACCGAAATAGCAATTCGGGCTGCATTTAAAGCCGTAACGGATAATAAACAGGTAGCTGTATTAGTGCCAACAACAATTCTTGCCATGCAGCATTTTAAGACGTTTAGCGAGCGTATGGCAGACTTTCCAGTGAAGATTGAATACATTAATCGTTTTCGATCGACAACGCAAATAAAGGAGATTCTGAAAGGCGTAGCATCCGGCGAAATTGGCATTCTAATCGGAACTCATCGAATTGTAAATAAAGATATCAAGTTTAAGGACTTAGGCTTACTGGTCATTGACGAAGAGCAAAAATTCGGCGTAAAAACGAAAGATCGTCTGAAAGAAATGCGGGTAGAAGTGGACGTGCTAACGCTCACAGCTACGCCCATTCCCCGAACCTTGCATTTTTCTTTAATGGGTGCCCGCGACTTATCTGTTATTGCAACTCCTCCTCCAAATCGCCAACCTGTTACAACGGAAGTACATCCATATAATGAGACAATCATCCGAGATGCTGTAAGTAATGAAATAAGGCGTGGAGGGCAGGTTTTCTTTGTTCATAACCGAATCAATGACATTGAATCCATTGGAAATTTAATCATGCGACTAGTGCCAGAAGCGCGCGTGAGTGTAGCGCATGGCCAAATGGAAGGCGAACGTCTGGAACGTATCATGACGCGCTTCATAGAAGGCGATTACGACGTTTTAGTATCTACTAATATTATAGAGTCAGGTCTGGATATTCCTAACGCGAATACAATTCTGATCAATAACGCTCATTATTTTGGGTTATCCGACTTACACCAAATGCGTGGAAGGGTAGGCCGTTCAAATCGAAAAGCGTTTTGCTATTTATTGACTCCACCTCCTTCTGTATTGACGGCAGATGCCCGCAAGCGCCTTCAGACGCTTGAAGACTTTTCTGACTTGGGTGAAGGCTTCAAAATTGCCATGCGCGATCTGGATATCCGGGGGGCGGGTAACCTGTTAGGTGCTGAACAGAGCGGATTTATTAATGACCTTGGCTTTGAAATGTATCACAAAGTGTTGGATGAGGCTGTGCAGGAATTACGCGAAAATGAATTTAAAGACCTCTTTGAAACCAAGCCCGGCGAGCTAAAATTAGCGCTTCCTGATACGGTGATAGAGACCGATTTACAGGTTGTAATCCCCGAACGTTACGTCTCCAATATATCGGAACGATTGGCGTTATATACTCGCCTGGATAGTTTACAAAATAATGAAGAATTACAGGCTTTTCGACAGGAAGTAATTGATCGTTTCGGTCCAATGCCCGACGAAGTCGAAAACCTGATAAAAATGGTTAATGTTCGCTGGAAAGCAGAGCAATTATACCTTGAAAAACTGACGTTGAAGAATAATATACTCAAAGGATACTTCGTTTCTAACGGGAACGACGATTTCTTCAAATCTGATCAGTTTGGTAGGGTAATCGAATACATTAAACGAAACCCAGCCAAATGTTCGTTGAAGGAGTCGAAGGGGCGGCCCATTTTCACTCATACCGATGTATTTTCAGTCGAGCAATTGAATGAAATTTTGAGCGCAATGACAAGTTAAGAGACAAACGAAGTACGATCCAAGATTTTTTACAGGTTTTAGACTGAGTATGAAGTCTTTCTTCCAGAGTCTTATATCTTTTATCTAATTTTGCACCTACGTTTTACACAAAATAGAGCAATGATTCAAAAGTATCACCTGCAACGAGCGGCTTATGTGCTGTTGGCAACGGCGGCCCTGGCATCCTGTAAGCCTAAGCACCCGACTAGTGTGCAGCCCGGTAAAAAAAGTACGGCGACAGGGATTGCTTACAACCAGAAAGATGGTTTTCAGGTAAAGAAATTTGCGGGACAAAAAGCAGGACCAAACCTTGTTTTCATAGAGGGTGGACGCTTCACAATGGGCGCCCTTGAAGAGGACGTAATGAATACGCGCGATAACCGCGAACGTACTGTTTCAATCCAATCATTTTACATGGATGAAACAGAAATGGCCAACGTTCACTATCTCGAGTATTTGAACGCTATTACACGTGATTCATCAGAAGAAGTTGTAAAAGCTGCTTTACCTGACACAACTGTTTGGGCAAATCCGCTTTCGTTTAACGATTCATACGTAACACAATATTTACGTTACCCCGCATTCCGATACTATCCTGTAGTTGGTGTTTCATGGGTACAGGCAAATGACTATGCTATATGGCGGTCAAATGCTGTGAATAATGAGCTTGCTAAAGGTGGTGCTCCTAAGAAGAAAGGTGGTGGTTTTTCACTTAAACGGAAATCAAAAGCAGCTGAGGAGCCAGCTTTAGCCGAAGCCTCGGCTGCCCCGGCTAAACCAAGTCTTGAGAGTGGTATGATTCTTCCGGATTACCGACTTCCAACGGAGGCAGAGTGGGAGTACGCTGCAAAAGCTCTTATCGGAACACAATACATGGATGAGAATCAGATCAACCAGCGGATTTATCCATGGGACGGTTCCTCAGTTCGTAATCCTAAAAAAGGGCGAAAACAAGGTCAAATGCTAGCTAATTTCAAGCGTGGCCGTGGTGACTATGCCGGTATAGCCGGTCGCTCAAATGATGGTGCTATTATAACTGCAGAAATTTACGCTTACCCTGCCAATGATTTCGGTTTATATAACATGGCTGGTAATGTAAATGAGTGGGTTTATGATGTATATCGTCCTCTTTCTTATCAGGACGTAAACGATCTTAATCCGATCCGTCGAAATGGCTATCTGGATGAGGCTAAAAATTATGACACAAAAAATAAGCAATCGCTCATTGATGACCGCCTTCGAGTCTATAAAGGTGGTTCATGGAATGATGTAGCGTACTGGTTATCACCCGGAACACGGCGTTATTTAGATCAGGATTCTGCTACGGCTATGATTGGTTTCCGTTGTGCAATGATTGGAGTTGGCCGGAACAAGTAAAATAAAACAAAATCTAAATAATAAGGGGAATCCATCATTGGATTCCCCTTATTATTTGTTGAACCACATGTCATCTACCAGCTACTGCCAAAGTCAAAACACTTACTGATCTGCATCCAGCCTTCAATAATTCGGTAGCGCAGGCTTCAATCGTAGCACCCGTAGTTAGTACATCATCAACAATTGCTACGTGTTTATCTAATACTGATTCTGAATTGAGCACAGAAAACGCAGATTTCACGTTTTCCCAACGCTCCAGACGATTTTTATTCGTTTGTGATTCCTTAAATTGATTACGAATCACTACGTCTTTACAGACAGGAATTTCAAGCGCTTCTGCTAATCCCTCAGCTATCCAGTCGGCCTGATTATAACCCCGCTGCTGTAACCGGCTCTTATGCAACGGTACGCTAATTACTACGTCTATTGCTTCAACTGCCTTGCTCTCTGATTTGAGCAGGTATCCATACCATCTGGCTATTTCTTTAGCAGCCTCCTTCTGTCCTTTATATTTAATCTGGTGGATTATTTTTTGAACACTACTGCCTTTAGTAAAGTAAACGTAAGAAGCTATGAATTGAATTGGCACCTTTCCAGCGAATTTATTTAAAAGGATTTGGTCGTAAGGCTCTCTGTGATGTCCTGTCTCAGGCAGATTCATCCGACAATGCGAGCAGATGTACTTTTCACTGGTATTCAACAATTGATCACATCCAACACATAGATCTGGAAAAAGAAGATCTATAAAATCACTAATACAATGTTGAATAAATTGAAACATCAATAATGTTCGTTATTAACTATAAATCGTTGTAATTTAGAGAGAAGTAGAAAGCAAACAGAGCTGTGGAGGACGAAAGTATAAATAATTCATGGGAAGAGTTACTTGATCAGCTGGAAAAACTGATCGGAAAACGTCCGGCTGATCTCAATGCAGTTTTATTTTTGATTGGGGTACAAGAGTTAGGTACGGGTCCCAAGCGTTTTTCAAAAGAAGCGAAACAGGACTTAATGCATATTGCTGTATGCAGAGTACTAAGTCTATCAGGTTATTACATACTTGAAGGTTACGATAAAGATGGATGGCCACAATGGTCGCTGTCAAAGCCAGTTCCACATGGTGATCTGTTATCTCAGGAAAACTTTCTGAAACAACACGTTATTCAGTATTTCGAGTCCCTTTTAGTTTAATTACTCAACCTGAATTCGTATGCAATCCTCAACTGCTTACATAACATTACTTCAACGTATCGACGAGTATAAAAAACGCTACTTTCAAAATCAGCTTGTGAAAGGAAGCCTGTTTTTCATCGCTCTGTTAGGAACGGGCTACCTGTTGATCAACACGGCTGAATTTGTAGGCCGATTTAATTCTGCTGGTCGGGCAATCCTGTTTTTTGGTTTTATCTTGACTGTTTTAGTGGGCATGTATTTACTGGTTGTCCGGCCCCTAATGAGTCTGTATGGACTCAACAAGCCTTTATCAAATGATGAAGCTGCTCGACAGATTGGCACGTTCTTCCCAGAAGTGGGGGACAAGCTTTTAAATACGCTTCAACTTCAACGTATTTCTTCTGATCAGAGTGATTTGCTTCAAGCAAGCCTTAATCAACGCTCCCAGCAATTGCTTATAAATCGCTTCGCGAATGCCATCCAGATAAGCCGTAATCGACAATTCCTCAAGTATGCGATCCCTCCGTTAGGGTTGATACTTTTGATTTTAATTATAAATCCTGCTTTTTTTACCAAATCGTCCACACGACTCGTAAACTATAACAAAGAGTTTGTTGAGGAGGCTCCGTTTCAGTTTCTCATTCAGAACAAGTCATTAAAAGCTTTTCGAAATGAAGATTTTGCATTGTCCGTGAAGCTTACGGGCGACGTATTGCCTCAAGCCGTATATGTGGTTACTAACGGCACACGGTTCAAACTTGACCAAACAGGAGATCATTTTTCTTATAATTTCGATAACCTTCAACGGGATTTAGATTTTCATTTAGAAGCTGCCGGTTTTAATTCGTCTACCTATAAAATATTATTAATTGATCGACCTGCCGTTTTATCCTTCAATGTCAAGCTTAATTATCCGGCTTATTTGAATAAGCCAAATGAACAGCTTTCCAATGTCGGCAACCTGTTGGTTCCCCAGGGAACTGTGATCAACTGGGAATTCGCTGCTGATCACACAGACTCTCTTTTGTTTCGATTTAACACTGAAACAAAGCAAACTCCAGCACGCTTGATCGATAACAATACGTTTGTGCTGAACCGCCGATTAATGCAGAGTTCCTTGTACACTGTTTCGCTTAAAAACGGACAAATTGCTAAACCATCAACTGTTCAGTATAACGTTCAAGTTATTCCAGACCGTTATCCACAGATATCCGTTGATCGAATTCAAGATACTGTTACGTATAATTATATATCCCTCTCTGGATTGCTTTCGGACGATTATGGCTTTTCAAAACTTCGTCTGAATTACAAAATTATACGTAACGGTAAGCCTTCGCCCTCGTATATCAAAGACATTCCATTTCAGGGTTCCACTACGTCCCAAAATTTCATTTACAACTGGTCATTGGACAGTTTAAAACTTGGCCAGGAAGATCGTCTGGAGTATTTCGTTCAGGTATGGGACAATGATGGTGTGAATGGACCAAAATCAAGTCGTTCCAATCAACTTAATTTCGTTATTCCTACGAATACTGAAATTCAGAAACAGGTTGATGAATCTGCCGAGAAAACTGAACAGCAGATTGATAATGCATTAAGCAAGACGCAAGCGATTAAGAAAGAGCTGAATCAGATGGAAGATCGCATGCGAACAAAGAAGTCGTCTGATTTTCAAGATAAGAAGCAACTTCAGGACGTGTTGCAAAAACGTGAAGAACTCATGAAAGAGATCCAAAAGTTGCAGGAACAGTTTCAGAAAACAAATGATACTCAGCAACGTTTTGCCGAAAAAAATCAGGCAATGCAGGACAAGTTGGAACAGTTACAAAAGCTTTTTAATGAATTGCTTGATCCTGAGTCAAAACAACTTTATGAACAGTTGAAGCAACTTCTAGAGCGAAAACAGGATGAGAAAGCCTCCGATTTGCTCGATAAGTTAAGCCGTAAAGAGCGCAATATGGAACGTGATCTAGATCGCGCTTTAAAGCTTTTCAAACAGATGCAGCTTGAACAAAAGGTCAATAACATCGCAGAGAATTTAGAGAAACAGGCAGAAAATCTTGAGAAGCAAGCAGAGGAAAATGCCAAGAAAAATGATACGTCCGAAAGTCAACAGAAGCAACAAGAGAAAGCTCAGGAAGACTTTAAAAATACTCAAGACCAGTTGAAGGAACTCGAAAAACAAGCGGAAAAGGAGGACCTTAATAAGCCTGAAACATCTGAAAACGAGCAGAAGGAGATTGAAAAAGACATGGATGAAGCGACTAAAAATATGAAAAGCAACCAAGGTAAACAGGCTGCCTCTAAACAAAATAAGTCGGCAAAATCTATGCGATCCATGAGTAAGGCTATGAAAGAGTCTATGCAATCTGCTGAAATGCAGGAAATGCAGGAGAATATGGATGATCTTCGTAATATTCTTGATAACCTTATTACGTTGTCTTTTGGACAGGAACGCGTCATGAAGGATTTTCGTGGAATGAGCCTCCAGGACCCTCGTGTTACTAAGCTCTCACAAGAGCAGTTAAAGTTGCAAGATGATGCTAAAATTATAGAAGATAGTCTTACTGCTCTTGCTAGCCGGGTGGTGCAGATTCAGTCATTTGTAACTCGTGAACTGACCAACATGAAATCTTACATGGATGAAAGTGTTCAGCAATTGCGGGAACGCCGTTTAAGTATGGCCTCTTCTAAACAGCAATTTGCCATGACATCAATTAACAACTTGGCGTTAATGCTTAGTGATGTTCTGAAAAACATGCAACAGCAAATGAACGCTATGGCAATGCCCGGTAAAGGCAAAGGAAGCAAAAAAGGTGATAATCCAAATAGTATGGGCGAAATGCAAAAGCAGTTGAACGCTAAAATGCAACAGCTACAGAAAGGTGGCAAATCGGGAAGAGGCTTATCTGAGGAGTTGTCACAGATGGCAGCTGAGCAAGCCATGATCCGGCAAATGCTTAAAAAGCTTGAGGAAAATTCGAAAGGCACCGAAGCTGGCAAGGCTCAGGGAAAGGAAGTCAAAGATCTACTCGAAAAGATGGATGAGTCAGAAACAGATCTTGTCAACAAGCGTGTCAATCAAAATCTTATTAATCGACAAAACGAGATTTTGACTCGGCTCCTAGAATCTGAAAAAGCATTTAAGCAACAGGAAGAAGATCCCAAACGACAAGCAGAAACAGCCAAATCAACTAAGCGTAGTGTTCCTGCCTTTTTTGATTCTACTAATCTGCAGAACAGAAATAAGCAGGTTGAGGTATTGCGTTCAGTCACTCCAAACTATAATCTTTTTTACAAAAAGGAAGCTAATCAGTACTTACAAAAAGTTAGTAGATAAATTAAGAACTTCATTTAACCACTGTCTGGCACAAAGGACAGTGGTTTTTTGTTGGTTTATTGTTAAGTTTTTATTTTTTCAATTACAATCAACAATTTTTTGAAAAGTTTCCACGTGAAACATTTTTCAAAATTTATCAAAATGTATTCTACTTACGACGTAATAGTGGTTGGGGCAGGCCACGCGGGTTGTGAAGCAGCAAATGCAGCGGCCACAATGGGATCAAAGGTTTTATTGATTACCATGAACATGCAAACTATAGCGCAGATGTCGTGCAACCCCGCAATGGGGGGGGTGGCAAAAGGCCAGATAGTGCGTGAAATTGATGCGATGGGGGGAATGTCAGGTATAGTGAGCGACAAAAGTATGATTCAGTTCAGAATGCTGAATCGCTCGAAAGGGCCCGCTATGTGGAGTCCCCGTTGCCAAAGCGACCGAAATTTGTTTGCATGGGAGTGGCGTAAAATATTAGAAGGAAATCCTAACATTGACTTCTGGCAGGATTCTGTTAATGCAGTATTAGTAGATGAAAAAAAAGTAATTGGAGTTAAAACTAATTTAGGGGTAGAATTTACCGCTAAAGCTGTAGTACTTACAAACGGGACTTTTTTAAATGGCAAGATGTTCATTGGAGAAAAAGTATTTGGTGGAGGAAGGACAGCAGAACGAGCAGCAACTGGGCTCACAGAACAATTAATTTCTCTGGGGTTTGAATCGGGGCGAATGAAAACGGGTACTCCACCACGTGTTGATGGAAGGAGC
This sequence comes from Spirosoma sp., assembly GCF_048594605.1. Classification (GTDB taxonomy): domain Bacteria; phylum Bacteroidota; class Bacteroidia; order Cytophagales; family Spirosomataceae; genus Spirosoma. The sequence goes on along the minus strand of NZ_JBMDWV010000017.1, from coordinate 4,597 downwards.
TTAAACTATGAATTGATGGAGGAACAGTTAGGGGATGAAAATCCTGGTAAATTTTCTTATACTGATACTCAGAAATTAACTCAACAGCGTAGTTGTTGGATAACCTATACGAATCAAAATGTTCATGATGAATTAAAAAAAGGATTCGGAAAATCGCCTATGTTCACAGGGCGTATCAAAGGGTTGGGCCCACGGTACTGTCCATCTGTAGAAGATAAGATTAACCGTTTTGCGGACAAAGATCGCCACCAGATATTCGTGGAACCCGAAGGATGGGATACAGTGGAAGTGTACGTAAATGGCTTTTCCACATCGCTTCCAGAAACGGTTCAATACGATGCACTACGTAAGATACCAGGTTTTGAAAACGTGCGGATGTTTCGTCCAGGTTATGCCGTTGAGTACGATTTCTTTCCACCCACGCAATTGAAACATACACTGGAGACCCAATTAATAAATAATCTTTTCTTTGCCGGTCAAATTAATGGTACAACAGGATATGAAGAAGCAGCTTGTCAGGGGTTAATAGCGGGAATTAACGCACACAGAAACGTTCATGAAGAAGCTGAATTCACTGTCAAACGGTCAGAAGGGTATATTGGAGTATTGGTAGATGATCTAATCACTAAGGGTACAGAAGAACCGTATCGAATGTTCACTTCACGAGCAGAGTACCGTACCTTATTACGTCAGGATAATGCAGATCTGCGCTTAACCGAAAAAGGATACGCTGTTGGTTTAGCTTCACAGGAGCGTTATGAGGCAATGAAAGAAAAAAGGAATGAAATAACCAATTTGAGTGAGCGTATAAAGTCAAGAAAAGTAAAACCGGAAGAAATCAATAGTTGGCTTGAAAGTAAAGGCAGTTCATTATTACGTGAGAGATCGAGTATGTATGGCCTGTTGAAAAGACCTGAAATTGATCAAAGTGATGTAAGCGAATTGCTCAAATTGATACCTGACCTACCTAAAATAGGGGATGAAATAATCGAGCAGACAGTAATCGAAATTAAATACGAAGACTACCTAAACCGCGAAAAACAGAACGCAGAAAAACTGGATAAATGGGAAAGTTTAGTTATAAACCCGTCATTTGATTACGACCGGTTAAAAGCTCTTTCGTTTGAGGGCAAGGAAAAATTAAAAAAAGTAAGACCGTCAACTATTGGACAAGCATCTCGTATAAGTGGTGTAAGCCCCTCTGATGTATCGATTTTACTAGTATATATGGGCCGCTAAAAAGGTAAACGGATTACATCCAATAATCCGTTTTATGTTTATTCACTATAAAGAAACAGTTTTGGAAACTATTACCACCTGTCCTGTCTGTAATAACAACAAATTCAAACCACATTTGGATTGCAAAGATTACTTGGTAAGTAATCAGATGTTTTCTATTGTATACTGTACACAATGTAGCTTTCGGTTGACAAATCCCAGACCAGACGCTACAAAAATTGGCACTTATTACAAAGCAGAGCAGTACGTATCACACAATGATGAAAGCAGTGGATTAGTGAATACAGCGTATCGTATGGTGCGTAAATATACACTAAAATCGAAATTAGATTTAATTAACAAGCTCAATAAAGGTAAGGGATGTATTCTGGACGTAGGGTGTGGCACAGGTACGTTTCTGGAAACTTGTCAAAAAGATGGCTGGCAAATAACAGGCATGGAGCCAGATGTCGACGCCCGATCCATTGCGACTAAGAAACTTAATATTAGCATTTTCCCTGATTTAGATACTATACAAAAAGCAAAACCGTTCGACGTAATTACTCTTTGGCATGTGCTTGAACATATAGCAGATCTTAATGGTGTAATCCCACAGCTTTATAAATTGCTTACTAAAACGGGAACTTTGCTGATTGCTGTACCAAATTCAGATTCTTACGATGCTAACTACTTCAAACAATATTGGGCAGCATATGACGTACCTCGTCATCTTCACCACTTTACCCCATCAACAATTGAAGCATTAATGGCAAAGCATCAATTTAAATTAGTTGGTAAAAGGCCAATGATTTTTGATGCGTTCTATATAGCTATGCTCAGCACGAAGTATCGGACCGGTAAAACAGATTATCTTGAAAGCATACGAATAGGGTTGGCATCTAACGCATCAGCTAAACAAACTGGAAACTCTTCAAGCTTAATCTATCTCTTTAATAAGGCCTGATTGCCTACTAATAGACTTCCAGATGTCAGAATGCATTCATTAAAGTAAACAGGTCTATTATAACTTAAAAAAGTGAAATTTTCCTGTTCATAAATATGTGGAAAACTTATTAGAATAAGTGGAAAACTTGTTCACAATTGCTTAACTTGATGTGGAAGAATAAGTAAGTAATCCACAAGTACTCCAAGAATGATGAATAGTGTGGAGAAACGGCAACATATAAGATCTAATTCCACACTTTTTCCTCAGTCTAACTTGTGTACATCTTTTATACACAAATCCACAACACAAGTCCACGTATTATGTGGATAAAATGTTAATTTATTGAAGATGAGCATTTTGTATGTGGATAACTCAAGTAAAGCTTGTCCACAATAGAGCTTTCTTTTCCACACTGATCGAACATATGAGTGGAAAACTTATTTATTCACATTTCCACACAGCTAATAATGATAAAAACGTTTCTTTTTAAAAAGAGAATTATAAAATGTTAATAAGGTCAAAAGTCATAAGTGTGTTGCTATTAGTGCTGAGCATGGGTTTGGCTTATGGACAGGTTGGTGCGACATTAGCTGAAGAATATTATAAAGCAGGCGAGTTTGAGAAGTCAGCCAGTGAGTATGCGAAGTTGTTGAAAACGGAAATAACATGGCAGAGGATTTCGCGTTACGTATCTAGCCTGCAAAAGAGTAATAAAGCAGACGATGCACTCAAATACCTACGTAAGCAGCAGCGTAGTGATGATGTTAATAAACAATATTACGAGTTGCTGGCAGGACAGCTAGCTGGACAGCTTGGAGACACGACACAAGCCAAGGCACAGTATACAGCAGCGTTACAGACAAGCAAATCATCAATAGCAAAACTTGAAAAGATTGCAACGGCTTTCAACGAGGTGGGAGAAAGTCGCTGGGCAATCCGTGCGTATGAAACAGCGCGTGAAGTAAGCAAAGAGCCAACAGCTTATAGTGAAGATTTGATGGTGTTATACAAGGCAACCGGGCAGACAGAAAAAGCCATTGACGAAATAATAACGACCAGCAAACAATCTGACAAGAAAGAAACGGTTCTTGCTTCGCTTCAGGGTTACATAAATACAAAAGATGAACCGCTTGTTGAAAAAGCTTTGTATACAAAAATTCAGCAGGAGCCGAACGAGCTTGCTTACAATGAACTATTGATTTGGTTTTTTGTCCAGAAACAAAAATTCAGCCGGGCGCTATTACAGGAAAAGGCTACGGACAAACGACTCAAGCTAAACGGAAGTCGAGTTTATGACTTGGGTATGCTGGCTATGAATAACAAAGAGTATAAGACGGCAGCGGAATCTTTTGAATACATAACAGCAACTTATCCACAAGGTCAGCTTTATCCATTCGCCCGTCGCTTGGTGATCAATGCGCGGGAAGAGCAAGTAAAAAACACTTATCCGGTCGACAAAACCGAAATCCGTAAGCTTATTAGTGATTATCAACGGATGCTTCAGGAGGTAGGAACCAATGTCAAAACCCTCGAAGCACTACGTAGTACGGCAAATCTGTATGGAACTTACCTTGATAGCAAAGACACGGCGCTAACAGTTCTGGATCGAGCTATCGATATGGGTAAGTCAGATAAAAACTTTGTGGACCGCTGTAAACTTGATAAGGGTGACATTTATCTCCTAAAAGGAGAACCATGGGAGTCAACATTACTTTATTCCCAGGTTGAGAAATCGCAGAAAGAGGAACTATTGGGATATGAAGCTAAATTGAAAAATGCAAAGCTTCAGTACTACAAAGGAAGTTTTGCTGTAGCAAAAGATCTGTTAGACGTATTGAAACTGGCTACCTCACGTGAAATCGCGAATGACGCTGAACAACTAAGTCTGCTGATTGTAGATAATACAGGGATGGATAGCACCGAAGCAGCAATGCGTGAGTATGCTAACATTGATTTGATGCTGTTTCAGAACAAGACCGACGAAGCAGTAGATGCCCTAAATAAAATGTTGGTACAATATGCTGATCATACCATTGTCGATGAAGTGCTGTGGCTACGTGCCAATACGTACATGAAGCAGGGAAAAAATGCAGAAGCACTTGAGGATTTGAAAAAAATAACGGCCAGTTATCCGAATGATATACTGGGGGACGATGCAATGTTCACTCAAGGAAAAATATACGAAGAGCGCCTAAAAGATAAACAGGCTGCTATGGATGCTTATCAGAAAGTACTGACTCAATATACGGGAAGTATATATGGTGCAGAAGCCCGGAAGCGTTTTCGATTGTTGAGAGGAGATGCAATAAATTAGATATATCGAGCTTTAGCGGGTTATCCACAAAAAAAGCCTCTACTACGTAGTAGAGGCTTTTTTTGTGGATAACCGCTAAATTACGGTTTGTAGAAAGGATTCCTTAAAAGCTTCATAAT
>NZ_JBMDWV010000169.1:0-6268 GCF_048594605.1 Spirosoma sp. | reverse complement strand
GGCCACAGTCGTATATTCAGCCGGGGATTATCGACTCGTGCTGTGTTTGTACCGACCATAATGGCGTCTTCTTCACTTCGCCAGCGATGAACGAGCCGATGCGACAGTTCACCGCTTATTTTGACCGGCTGTCCGCCTTCTCCAGCGATGAAGCCATCCGTTGTTTCGGCCCATTTTAGAATGACGTATGGCCGTTTCTGTTCAAAGAACGTAAAGAACCGGGCATTCAGGCTGCGCCCTTGCTCTGCCAGCAAACCCGTTTCAACGGAAATACCAGCCGCCCTCAATTTGGAAAAGCCACGCCCCGCCACCAGTGGATTTGGATCATCATTGCAGCAAACAACCCGTTTAACCCGGTTTTCAATTAATAGATCGGCGCAGGGTGGCGTTTTGCCCCAGTGCGAACAGGGTTCGAGCGTAACGTACACAGTGGCTTCCGGCAAAAGATGCGCATCGTCTGGCCGTACCGAACGTATTGCATTGACTTCGGCGTGCCAGTCGCCATACCGCTGGTGCCATCCTTCTCCAATAATACGCGGTTCGGCGTTCGGCCCATCGGGCTCGTAAACAATCACACAGCCAACCATTGGATTCGGACTAACATGCCCTCGACCAAGACTAGCTAATTCGAGCGCGCGGAGCATGAATTGATGCATACGACTATTAAGTTCAATACTCTATGAGATAGCGGTTTTAATCTGGTATAAGTTCGTAGTTTCAGATTTTGTGTTCCAGGTTATAAGCCGAGGCTTCGAAATACGAACTGAAAACTTGACCCCTAAAATCAGAAACTTCCCTATTTTTGGCAAAATTACTCGACTTAGCTGCATGGCCACCGCCAAACCTCTCTACGATCGACTTAGTAAAAATATTACGGCCTATCCGCCTGAAGAAGCCCGCGAAATGGCGTTTATGCTACTAGATCATTATTTTGGTCTACGCAAGACCGACGTACTGACCGATAAGCCGCTGCCGCCAAATCGAACGGAACCCGACTGGTTTAAGATTCTCGAACGCTTAAACCGCCAGGAGCCTATTCAGCACGTTATAGGTACGACGATTTTTTGCGGTCTGGAATTTGAAGTATCGCCCGACGTATTAATCCCACGGCCCGAAACCGAAGATTTAGTACGCCTTATCATGCACGATTTTGCTGACCGGACCGACGACGTACCCATTGTTGATATTGGCACGGGCAGCGGGTGTATTGCTATTACGCTGGCGCGGTTTCTTCCCCAATCGGTTGTAACTGGCTGGGATGTGTCGGACCAGGCCCTGACATTGGCGCAACGTAACGCTCAAAACCTGAAAGCGGATGTTACGTTCGAGATTCAGGACATACTGAACGTACCAGCCGATTTTCGACAACGATTTGATTGTGTGGTGAGTAATCCCCCCTACGTAACACGCTCGGAAGCTGCCGTCATGGACCGCAACGTACTGGATTACGAACCGGATCTGGCGCTGTTTGTTGAGGATAACGACCCGCTGGTATTTTACAAAGCTGTGGCCAATTTCTGCACCCGTCACCTGACGAAAGACGGCGCCTGTTACGTTGAGATTAATGAACGTTTCGGCGAAGCGACCCGGCAGGTATTTGCCGATCACGGCTTTCGGAATATTCAGGTTTACAAAGACATTCACGGCAAGGACCGAAGCATCCGGGCAACGTTTTAAAAATAGTTATAAAGTTGTAGAGTTATAAAGTTGTAAAGTTGGCTTACGCCGGAGGTAACTTTACAACTTTATAACTCTACAACCCTATAACTTCACAAAATAATGCCTACCGTAAACCGGATTGAAGACCTTAAAGCCTGGCAGAAAGCCCGATTGCTATCCAGTGCTATTCATCGGGTTACGCGCGATAAAGTTTTTCAGGAAGATTATGATCTAAAACGTCAGATACGACGATCTGGCGGCTCGGTTATGGATAATATTGCTGAAGGATTTGGCCGGGGTAATCGAGGTGAGTTCATTCAATTTCTGGGTATTGCACGCGGCTCCTTAACGGAAGTAAAATCGCAATTGTATCGCTCTTTGGACAATGAATACATAGCTCAAATCATGTTTGATGACTTATATGCGCAAACTGACGAGGTAAATCGGATCGTTGATAGTTTACTTACTTATCTGAATAACAGTGATAATAAAGGCAGACGTTATTCTAAAGGTGCTGATGAAGATATTGTGTAATGAAAACTTTACAACTGATCGACTCTGTAACTTTATAACTGGATAAGAATGCAGCCATCTACTACGTTCTCGTATCATACAAAAATTCGCGAGGTATTCAGCGAGATGAGTCAGGTTGTGGTCGGGCAGGATCGGCTGCTTAATCGGCTTTTGATCGGACTGTTTACGGGCGGGCATATTCTGCTGGAAGGCGTACCCGGCCTGGCCAAAACCCTTACGATCAATACGTTGGCGAAAGTTCTTGACCTGGATTTTCAGCGTATTCAGTTTACCCCTGACCTGTTGCCTGCCGACCTGATCGGAACGATGATTTTCAACCAGAAAACGTCCGATTTTGAAGTAAAACAGGGCCCTATTTTCGCGAACCTGATTCTGGCCGACGAAGTAAACCGCTCTCCGGCCAAAGTCCAGTCGGCACTGCTCGAAGCCATGCAGGAAAAGCAGGTAACTATTGGGGAAGAAACGTTCGTGCTGGATCGTCCATTTCTGGTACTGGCTACGCAAAACCCGGTCGAGCAGGAAGGTACGTATCCACTGCCCGAAGCGCAGGTTGACCGGTTTATGATGAAGGTTTTTGTTGACTATCTAAGTAAGGACGACGAACTGGAAGTGATGCGCCGGATGTCGAACATGAACTTCGATTACGAAGTACGTCCTGTTTTAGGAAAAGAAGAACTGGTAGCCATTCGGGACGAAATCAACGGGATAACGATTTCCGAAACGCTTGAGCGCTACATTATTGAGCTGGTTTTTGCTACACGCCGACCGCTGGAATACAGCCTCCGCGACGAAGCCCAGTACATTCAGTTTGGCGTATCGCCCCGCGCCAGCATCAACCTGAACTTGGCGGCTAAAGCCCTTGCCTACTTCGACCGACGTGATTACGTCCTGCCTGAAGATATTAAAGAAGTAGCGCCGGACGTATTTAACCACCGGATCATGCTGAATTACGAAGCTGAAGCCGATGGCGTCACGACGTTACAGGTTATTGATTCGATTCTGCGAAAAGTAGCCATTGGGCGGTAGTTGTAGGGAATAGATTGCAATCTGTTGGTGTTTTATAGAAAAACTCAACGGATGAAACAAAATCACCTTTTCGTACTGATTGCGCTTCTGCTGGCCGGCGGTTTATGGTTGTATGGTACGTATATAGCGTCACCCCGTCCTCCGCATCGACGCCCTCCCGGAGTAACCTCTCCTAATAATCGACGCGTTGAAAAAACCGATACAGAATGGAAGGAACTCCTGACGCGGTCGCAATACAATATCGCCCGTGAGCGAGGCACCGAATGGCCCAACAGTAGTGAACTAACCCATGAACATCGGCCTGGTATGTATCGCTGCGTTTGTTGCCACAATCCGCTTTTCGAGGCTAAAACCAAGTTTGATTCACACACGGGCTGGCCCAGTTTCTACGCCCCAATCGTATCAAACGCGATCTATACCGAACCCGATGGCAACCGGACAGAAGTACGCTGCTCGGTTTGCGATGCACACTTAGGTCATGTTTTCAACGATGGCCCTGAGCCAACCGGCTTACGTTACTGCATGAACGGCGTAGCGTTGGCATTCAGTCAGGTCAAGTAGCACTAATTCTTACGCCAGTATTGTTTTGCAATTCGCGAATTGGAAATCAATACTGGTTTTTTTGATGGATTACACGTTATCAGAACTGAAAATAGATAAACTGATTCGACGAGAAAACGCCAAACAGATACGTAGCGAACGTAATGACGGCGAATAAAATGGCAAAACGGGCTGTGTTTCGGGTAGGAATTGTCAGATAGAAATACTCTTTCACGAGCAGAAACAGAATCAGAAAAACACTAAACCACATTTCAGTCGTGTTCATCGGGCTCCTGATCTGGTCGCCGAAGGATAATGTTCCGATACCTTTCAGAATTATAAAGGCGTCACTCAGGCTGCGGGCCCGGAAGAATACCCAGGTGAGCATAATCAGCACGAACGTAATGAGCGTATTGACCACAACACGTACCGGCGATTTCGGGCTCTCTTTCTCATGAACGGACGATGTTACTTTATGAGACGGCGCATTGGAGAACCCAAGTTTCGCTAGCAGCTTGTCGCGCAGAACAGCCAGAATCTGATACAGACCGTTCAGCCCACCCCAGATTACATACGTCCAGTTGGGTCCGTGCCAGAGTCCGCTGGCCAGAAACACAATCAGCATATTCAGGTACTGCCGCACTTCGCCTTTCCGGTTGCCGCCCAGGGGAATGTAGAGATAATCCCGGAACCAGGTCGACAGTGAAATATGCCAGCGTCGCCAGAATTCTGAAACAGACTGGGCAATATAAGGCGTACGGAAGTTTTCCATAAGCGTGAAGCCCATCACCCGAGCTGCGCCAAGAGCCACATCCGAATAGCCGGAGAAATCGCAGTAAATCTGGAAGGTATAGAAGAACGTAGCGGCCAGCAGCGTCAGGCCATTATGCGCTGAAGGGTCCCCATACGCATAATCTACCAGCATCGCCAGCCGATCGGCAATCACCAGTTTCTTAAACAACCCGAACGCCATCTGCATCAATCCTGCCTTTACGTTCTCACGATCGTACTTGAAATACGAATGAAACTGCCACAATACGTTCTGTGGGCGCTCGATCGGCCCGGCCACCAGTTGTGGGTAAAACATGACATAGAGCGCGTAAATACCAAAGTGTCGTTCGGCTTTCTGGTTGCCCCGATACACCTCAATGGTGTAGCTCATTGCCTGAAACGTGTGAAACGACAAACCTACGGGCAGAATACTGATGACATTCTCTTTGAACGACTTGATATCAGTCTGACCGAAGAAACGTAGCACCCTGATGAATAGCCGATTTCCCTGATACATAACCTCATCGGCAACGCCCGGCATTTGCAATTTTTCGAATAGCAAGGATACGTTCTCGGTGAAGAAACCCAGGTATTTAAAAAAAGCGAGAATGCCAATATTCGAGATGAGGGATATGATGAGCAGCCACCTTCGGGCCGGGCCATTTGTTCTTTCAATCCAGATACCGGCAATGTAGTCGATGACTATGGTAAGCAGAAGAATCAGAAAATACGCGGGCTTGAAGACCATGTAGAAGTAGCAGCTCGCTACCAGCAACAAGATCCATCGTCCCTGCCACTTCAAACTGAAGTAACTGAGCGTAACAACAATAAAAAACAGTAAAAACTGTAGTGAATTAAATAGCATTAATCGTCGATAGTCGTCTGGCAATAATCGTCTGGCGTGCCGATAGATCAGGATCGACTATTGCTACCGATTTTGCCTGTATAGTTTGGAGTTTGCACAGTAAGTATCAATGAATCTGTAAAATGGCCTGGAACAGACATTACACTTTCGATTCTTTTTGGGTCAGCAGCGGCTGCCGTTGCTGGTCCCGGATCACGTCGCGGAGCACATAAAGCGGGCGGCCTTTCGCCTGAAAAAAGATACGTAGTACGTATTCTCCGATAAGCCCAAGCGCAATCAACTGAACGCCACTGAACAACACGATCACAAACAAGAGTGCGGTAAATCCCTGCGGAACATCGTGATAAATGAATCGTTTGATAAGTGTCTGAATCAAGTAAATCAGGGCTACTCCAATCGTAATCATACCCATTCGGGTGATTATCTTGATTGGATACTCACTGAAGTTAAAAATGCCGTTGTAAGCCAATCGTTGCAGCATCTTGAACGAATATTTCGATTCACCAGCCAGGCGCGCATCCCGTTCGTACTCAACGCCGATCTGGCGAAAACCAATCCAGCTACGCATGCCCCGGATAAACCGGCTTTCTTCCGGCATCTGATTCAATACGTTAGCTACCCGTCGACTGATCAGCGAGAAATCACCGCTATCCAAAGGCAAATCAACGTAAGAAATCGATTTCATCAGCCGATAGAACGTAGCATAAGCCGTGCGTTTAAACCAGTTTTCCTTACGTTTTTTCCGAACAGCGTACACTACGTCGTATCCTTCTTTGTATTTCTGATAAAAGTCGGATAACAATTCGGGCGGGTCCTGTAGGTCCCCGTCGATAATGAATAATGCTTCTATACCTCGCGCAGCGGCAATACCAG
>NZ_JBMDWV010000168.1:0-2751 GCF_048594605.1 Spirosoma sp. | reverse complement strand
TGATCGTGTTCAGCAGCTTTCCTAAACCTTCCAGTGCGAAATACTCACATTGAACCGGGATAATAACCGAATCGGCAGCCGTTAGGCTGTTGATGGTAATCAGTCCTAACGAAGGCGAACAATCGATAATGATGAAATCATACTCGTGGCGGAGACCGTCAAGCGTATCTTTCATTTTGTCCTCCCGATTTTGGAGGTTGATCATTTCAATTTCTGCACCAACTAAGTCGATATGAGATGGCAATAGATCCAGATTCGGAAAATCCGTTTGAATAATAGCATCGTGGGGGCGAACGCCCTCAACCATACATTCATAGATGCTGTTCTCAATTTCTTTCGGATTGTAGCCTAACCCTGACGTGGAATTCGCCTGTGGATCAGCATCAACAATGAGCGTCTGAAATTCGAGGGCGGCCAAACTGGCGGCCAAATTAATTGTTGTCGTAGTTTTACCGACGCCCCCCTTTTGGTTGGCGATAGCAATGACTTTACCCATGGGTCTGTGCGTTGCAGTTTCAAATATGCCGGATTGTTTTCACGAATCCAAGAAATGTTCCACGGAATGTTCCACAAAAGCAAGTTAATAATTGTGGCTCAGATCCGTACAGAAACCAGAAACTGATAATAAGCATGCAATATAGCCTGTGAGATTTCCTTAAAAGCAACTTCGTCAATTTCCGGGTAGGCGTTGTGGACCCCAAGACTGATCGCAACAATACATAGGTTGAGGATCGGATGCGGCAGGTTCCAGCCAATTCAGCTATGCTGAAATCCCCCGTAGTCTACCTGTTTCGCCAGATTTGATTACGTTCGGCAGCGGGTATGTTCGCGATACGTATCATTTATTTTCTTCGATTATTTTTCTCACTGTCATAAAATCAGCCTGGTCACCCTACCTCGAATCATCTTTGGTGAATCTAACCGGGTCTCAAAAGTGATCAGATGAATATAAGATAGAATCAGGATTCCGTCCGGCACGTATGGGGTACCTCAAATTCATTCAGAAAGTATAGGCATATATACTACGTTATAGGTATGCCACACAATATTTAGACTAAATGTTTCATATGAATATAAATATATATACCTTTACATAGGTATTATTTGCTGATAATTACTATTCGACCTCTGACTTATTTGCTAATGAACGACAATGACACTCATTCAATTTATTAAATCACAGATTAACCAACAAAACGAGTTTGCTGAGTTAGTCCATGACATTTGGATAGATGGACAGTTTCCGGTTGATCAGTCAGAACCGGATATAATTGAATATTTGTCCATGAGAACCCGTATAAACGGTATGTATGGTACGTTTGAGTTCTTTCTCCACGTTTACTGCTCACTGCGGGAAGAGCAAATGGATCAACTCGATCTGGACGCCCAATTCTCTGTATTGCAAGCTGAGAACTGGCCTTATTATAAAGCCTTCTTTCCAGTAAACCGTGTAATTCTGACTGGTAGTTTGGACGATATTTATAATGTCTACTGTATTGATACGGTTCGCAAAAAAGCTCTCTACTTCGATCTCAAATCGTTTATGGTGTTAAATGATATTCTAATTGTTGACATTGGCCGGGTTTTCGTCGGGGATAATTCTCGACTGGTTAACGTAAATGAAGCAATCAGGCTTCTGCAAGAGTGCCCCTACGAGACACTCATAAAACCAAATGCAAAGAATTTAAGTGAATTGATAGATTATCTTAAACTCAACTGTACGCTTGGCTTGCGTCGTTAAGGGTGAAAATTATTGGTTGTAACCATATATTTTTTTCAGGAACCTAATCATTTATTCTGCTAATAAACTTTTTGCTTGTTTTTTCATAGCCTAAACTAGAGTTTAGATTTTTTTGCTGTGTATATTTTTGCTTTTATCATTGCGATTGGCTTTCTAGAGCCAGTCTATATGGTACTATTCACTATTTACATAACCACAGATAATAACCAGGCTAAGCAGGATCAGGACGGACGCCAGGGTTATAGTTGGCAGAGAGATTCGCTGTGCTGTTTACAAAGTAATGATATCGGGAAAAGAACTGATAATGAGCCACTGGCTCAGAACTAGGGATTCTATACCAGTAGCTCATATCCGATTCAACTAAACTGGATCAGGTAATTGCATTGTGTACGACGCTACGTTAAATCTCGCCAGAGGATTGCCGCATCAGCAGAAAAATTCTCACTAAAATGATCGTTAAGAAAAACCTTACACTACGTAGTATTTATCAGTTTGCAGGACACCATATTCTTTGGTTAACGGTCTGGATGACCCTTGTTACGGTACTTTATGACTTTACCCGCTGGAAATGGATGGCCATTCCCTGGCTACCGATTTCAGTAATTGGTACGGCCGTGGCATTCTACGTTGGTTTCAAAAATAACCAGGCATACGATCGCCTTTGGGAAGGCCGTAAAATTTGGGGCGCAATTATCAACAGCAGCCGTATGTGGGGCTCAATGGTGAAGGCATATTTAATAAGTAACGATCTGCCAGACGACGAGTTGAATCATCTCAAAAAAACACTCATCTATCGGCACATTGCCTATATATACACGCTCCGCCAGCAGCTCCTTGTTCCTACTCAATGGGAGCATGTGAGTCTGGGATGGAATTTTGGTACCTTCAATCAATTACGCAGAGAACAACTTGGGGATGGGGCTTACAAAGAGGAATTGGCCGAAATGGATATGAACAAATACATTTCGCTGACGGAACAAAAAACGAACGAAGCTTTTGCCAACAAAGCT
>NZ_JBMDWV010000167.1:0-21068 GCF_048594605.1 Spirosoma sp. | reverse complement strand
TAGCGGGACTAGGGATTAGTCCTGCAAGGAGTCAACAGGTTGGTGCTGTGAAGGCGGGTGAACACCTCTCCCTTTTCGAACAGAGCCGTTAAGCCCCGTACTGCCGATGGTACTGCTGTCACAAGCGGGAGAGTAGGAAGGTGCCACCTTTGAGCTAGCTGGGATGTTCTCCACACGGGGGACATCCCTTTTTTTATCTACACATGAGCAGCCAGATTGTATAAAATTTTATTACCGTTGTTGCTACTGGCGCGATAGATTAATTGTATATCTACTGATATGGCTTTTTAATCAGCTGAAATCAATTTCTCAGCTATTTCTCTAATATCGATGCCATCAATTTTACCGGTACTCATTAGTAAAAATATTTGAGCTGCATCGCGTTGATTTAATAAATACGCATGTAAATCAGACAAGTTTGTAAATACTTGTAGATCTTCTTTATCAAAGAACGATAATACGTCGATTAATTTTATAGAACTAGTTTGATTAGATATGATTAAATGCTCTTTATTAAGATATACAATTGCCAGGTCGGCTGTATCTAACGTATTTTTATATTGTTCCAAAAAGCTCTTGTTTGGATTGTTGATTGTACTTAATTCCAGTAGAGCCATCAATTTCTTACTAGGGTGCTGGTGCTTTACAGCTTCTACTACAGCCGCGACTGTGGTAGGTGATTGTGCTAAATCGAGATATATTATTTTAGAATCCTCTTCAACTATTTTTTCTAGTCGTTGAGGTATGCCTGTAAAGCTGGGGATAGCTTCGTAAAACTGATCCTCTGTTATACCGATACGATCGCAAACAGCCATAGCTCCAGCAATATTCTTCATATTGTGTTCACCAAAAAGCTGCACTGATATCTTTGAGCTTTGCTTAGTTATTAATTGTGTTTGGTCATTAACAACTTTATTTGGATGAGCTTCATAGGGAATTTTAGTAATATCTTTTCTTTCTTTCTGACCAATAACATCAAGCATATCGTCTGATTCATCAAAAATCAGAATTCCTGCTTTAGGCATAGCTTCGGCTAATGATTCAAATTGATCAACGTATTCGTCCCAAGTTGGATAAGTGCTAACATGTTCCCAGGCTATACCGCTTATAAGCGCTATATGCGGTTGATAATGTAAAAACTTAGGTCGTGAATCAATAGGTGACGAAGCATATTCATCGGCTTCAATAATAATAATTGGGGCAGCAGAGCCATCTGTATCGGTCGTTATCTTTACTGTGGAATCAAAACCGTCAATTTGATCTCCTATCCAATAGTCAAAATTTCGATTATGAAATTTTAGAGCGTGAAGGATCATGGCAGTAATAATTGTTTTACCATGACTACCCGCTATAACCACGCGCTGTTTCTGCTGGCTCAAATAATATATAAACTCAGGATATGAATAGACAGGTAATCCTAGCTCTAAAGCTTTTACTAGCTCTGGATTATCTTTATGAGCATGCATCCCAACAATGACGGCTGTTAATTCTGGATGTATCTTTTCTGGAAACCAGCCTATTTTGGAGGGCAGTAAGCCATGCTGCTGTAAGCGAGACTGAGAAGGATTGTAAATTTCATTGTCGGAGCCAGTGACTGTATAGCCTTGCTGTTGGAGAGCAATTGCAAGATTATGCATAGCACTACCGCCAATTGAGATGAAGTGGATGGCTTTAGGCATTCGGAAAAACTTATCTAGGTTGTGGCAAAAGTACAGTTTCTTTTCGTTTATGAGTGAACCAGGTCAATCAGATTCAATCATTAGTTCGATTCAATTAAATTTGTGTGATGGTCGAATCAAAGCATACGCTTTTTCGTTGATACTTTTGCAGATTCATTTGGCTTGAAAAGCCCAGTTTCTTGAGCCAAATTCACGCCAGTTTTCTGACTACAACCCCCATTTTATGCGTCAAACATAGGGATGAAGACATACTATGACCTGATTGACCAGACATTTGAGTTTCCAACGAGAGAATTCAATGTCGAGAACAATGAACTAATGTTCAATAATGTCCCTTTAATGGACATTGTTAAGCAATATGGTACGCCCTTAAAACTGACGTACTTACCGAAAATAACCGAGCATATCGAACATGCCAAGCTGCTGTTTAGGAATGCTATGAAACGCTATAATTATAAGGGTAATTATACGTATTGTTATTGTACTAAGTCATCCCATTTTCGGTTTGTGCTCGAAGAAGCACTAAAAAATAATATTCATCTTGAGACTTCATCAGCTTATGATATTCCCATTATTCGGGAGTTAGTCAAGATGGATAAGATCTCGAAGAGCACCTATATTATCTGTAATGGCTACAAAAGGCCACTTTACACGCAATATATCAGTGAACTTATCAATGATGGATTTACTAACTGTATTCCAGTTCTTGATAACCTCAAAGAAATTGAAGCATATGAGAATTCCATAACAGCTGACACTGTGAATTTTGGAATACGTATTGCTACGGATGAAGAACCCAACTTTGCGTTTTATACATCGCGATTAGGTATCCGCTATAGTGATGTAAACGAGCTATATCGAAGCAAAATTCAACCGAACGAGAAGTTCAAGCTCAAAATGCTTCACTTCTTTATAAATACAGGAATCAAGGATAGTGCTTACTACTGGAGTGAGTTGAGCCGATTCATGTATAAATATTGTGAGCTACGAAAAGTATGTCCTGATCTGGACTCAATCGATATTGGAGGAGGAATGCCTATACAAACTTCGTTCCAGTTCACGTACGATTATCAAGCCATGATTGATCAAATTGTGGAGAGTATCCAGTGGATTTGTAACAAAAATAACGTACCAGTACCGCATATCTTTACAGAATTTGGTTCATATACGGTAGGTGAAAGTGGGGCCGTTATCTACAAGGTGATTGATCAGAAACTTCAGAATGACAAGGAGTTATGGTATATGATCGATGGATCGTTCATTACACAATTACCGGATTCTTGGGGATTGGGTCAGAAGTACATTATGCTATCGGTAAATAATTGGGATAATCCTTATCAAAAAGTGAACCTTGGTGGCTTAACCTGTGACTCTCACGATTTCTATAACACAGAAGCACATAGCGCTGATTTGTATCTGCCTATTTTTGATCAGGATACGGAAGATCAATATATTGGCCTGTTTCACACGGGAGCATACCAAGAATCGCTTGGTGGATATGGCGGTATCCAGCATTGCCTTATTCCCGCTCCTCAACATGTAATTGTTGATAAAGACGAAGAAGGAAATCTACGAACCCGTCTATTCGCACCAGAACAGAATAGTGAAGTAATGCTCAAGATTCTTGGTTACGGTGGCGCCGAGCCTGGTATGACGGAACTAGAAGCTACTGAGGCTGCTGAAGAACGAGGAGAAGAAGCAGAACTGATCAATGAAGAGAATTAATTTTCTTTTCTCGTAAAAATTATTCAATGATTCTTACGAGAAAAGAAAATCCATCAGCGTACTGTTTTTAGACTTATCTTCGTTTAACTATCTGAAACATACAACGAAAGCATTGAATGACTCCATGAAAAAGCTATTTCTTCTGACAACTATATTGGCTACTTTATCGCTTGGAGCCTGTTCACGTAAGGCAAATTGCCCAGCGTATGGAAGTGTGAAAAAAACTGCTCTCTCCCCAACTCAGGCGCGGGTTTAAATACTATTTGCTTACAGACTGATCTCCACTTTTAATTAAATGAAGGTGGAGATTTTTTTCAAGTGTATTGAAGAACAAACTGAGAGGCTTCCAGCAAATTAGTCGCGCACCCATCGTGTTCGGCAGAAGGCAAAGGTTCATGCGCAATCCGTATTGTTCGCACCCCTACGCGCTTACCCGCCTGCATATCTCGTAAAGCATCGCCAATCATCCAGGATACATCGGTCTCAATCTCATATTTGGCAATTGCTTTTTCAAGAAGTAATGAACCGGGTTTGCGAGTCAGAGATTCTGAATCATATTTAGGGTGATGAGGGCAGTAATAAATATCGTCAATTAGGCCACCGCATTTCTCCTGCAAGTAGTTGTAACAGGTCATTACATCGTCACGTGTGTAAAGTCCTTTTGCAATGCCTGCCTGATTCGTAATAACGATAAGTAAGTAACCCGCTTCCTTTAATAAACGTAATGCTTCCGGTACGCCATCAGGAATGATAAAATCTTCGATCCGATAAACATAATCTGTTCGATCTTCATTTAAAACACCATCGCGATCCAGAAAAACACACTTATTCATTGATGAGGTAGTCTATTTACAAAGCAAAAATGCAATTATTTAACTAAATAATTGCATTTTTGCTTTGTAAATAGTTGCAAATTTATTTAATGAAACCTGTATACCAACAAAAGGTAGTGGTATACAGGCTGTTCTACATTCCCAAATCTTGTAAACGCTGCGTTAGCGCCTGAATTTTAGCATCAGCATCAGCTAATTTTTGACGCTCACGATCAACAACCTCAGGCTTAGCATTAGCAACAAATTTATCGTTCGACAACTTTTTGAGCGTTGATTCGCGGAAGCCAACATTATATTCCAATTCCTTACGCGTCGTTATAATTTCCTGCTCAATGTCAATCTCACCAACGATGTTTACAAAAAACTCGTCGCTCTTGATCAGAAAGGCAATTCCCAATGCTTTATCCTGAACGTAGTGAATATCCGAAACGTTGGCCATTTTACGTATCAATGATTCCAGCGGCTTAAATCGATCTGATGAGGGTGTTTTTATAGCCAGCGGCAAAGCGACTTTGGGCGAAATCTGCTTTGCGTTACGTATGTTACGTATGTTGGTAATGACATCAAATAATAAATCAAAATCACTCAGCGTCTGGTTGTTGACCGATCCTGCTTTCGGGAAAGGAGCAATACAAATGCTATCGCCAGCGCTACGTTCGCGAATATCCTGCCATATTTCTTCTGTGATAAATGGCATGAATGGATGCGCAAGTCCCATTAAGCGTTCAAAGAAATTAATCGTAGCTTCATACGTAGCACGATCAATTGGTTGCTCGAACCCAGGTTTGATTAACTCAAGGTACTGGGAACAGAAATCATCCCAAATCAGCTTGTATACTGCCTGCAGCGCATCAGAAATCCGGAATTTACTGAAATCATCCTCTATCTGCAGTAACGTAGCGTTTAGCTTCGATTCAAACCATTGAATGGCTAACTCAGATGAATTGCTTTCGCTTGTTGACGATTCGTCAATTTTCCATCCTTTTATCAGCCGGAATGCATTCCAGATTTTGTTGCTGAAATTACGGCCCTGTTCAACCAGTTTTTCGTCAAACATCAAATCATTACCGGCCGCTGAACTGAATAGCATACCCGTTCGAACGCCGTCCGCTCCGTATTTGTCAATTAAATCGAGCGGATCGGGCGAATTGCCCAGCGATTTCGACATTTTGCGGCCAATCTTGTCGCGGACAATACCCGTCAGATAAACGTTTTTGAACGGTTCCTGCCCCCGATATTCGTAACCAGCAATGATCATACGAGCAACCCAGAAAAACAGAATTTCGGGAGCTGTAACTAAATCATTCGTCGGATAATAATAATTAATGTCAGCGTTATCCGGATCTTTCAAACCATCAAATACCGACATCGGCCAGAGCCACGACGAAAACCACGTATCCAGTACGTCCTCATCCTGCGTCAGGTCGGCTTCGGTCATAGCAAAGAGCAACATTTCATGCTGCACTTTCTCCAGAGCTTCATGCTTGTTTTTAGCAACAATCATGGTTCCGTCCTGCATATAAAACGCTGGAATTCGTTGCCCCCACCACAGTTGGCGGCTGATGCACCAATCGTGCACATTCTCCATCCAGGACCGATACATATTCTTAAACTTCGGCGGAAACAGCTTAATTGTATCGTCCATTACGTTCTTCAGCGCAGGTTTCGATAAGTCGCCCATTTTCAGGAACCACTGTAGCGAAAGTTTCGGCTCAATAACGGCGCCTGTTCGCTCCGACGTACCAACGTTCGATTTGTAGTCTTCTGTCTTTACCAAATGGCCGGATTCTTCGAGCATTTTGATAATGGCTTTTCGAGCGGCAAATCGATCTGTTCCGACTAAAATCTGTGCCTTTTCGTTCAACGTACCGTCTTCATCGATGATGTCTAGTACAGGCAGATTATGCTTGATGCCTAAGGTGTAGTCGTTTGGGTCATGGGCAGGCGTAACTTTCAGACCACCTGTACCAAAGTCCATCGTTACGTATTCGTCCGTGATAATGGGAATTTCGCGATTGATGAGCGGAATAATTGCTTTTCTGCCGTGAAGATGTTTATAACGCTCATCGTTCGGATTAACAGCAATAGCTGCATCGGCCATGATCGTTTCGGGACGAACCGTAGCAATCGTGATATAACTTGGGGCAGAGGACAGAGGGCTTAGGGTATTTTCTCCATCTGCCCCTTTGCTCTCTGCAATTTCATACCGAATGTAAACCAGTTTCTGCTGAATTTCTTTGGTGATAACTTCTTCGTCAGAAACAGCAGTACGTCCCTGCGGGTCCCAATTTACCATGCGAACTCCCCGATAAATCTGTCCCTTGTTGTAGAGGTCAACAAATACGTCGATAACCGAGTCATAGAGGGCGGGTTCCATCGTAAAACGTGTCCGGTCCCAATCGCAGGACGCGCCAAGTTTACGAAGTTGCTTCAAAATAATTCCACCGTATTTGTGTGTCCATTCCCAGGCATACTCTAGAAATTCTTCGCGAGTCAGATCCTGCTTACTAATACCACGTTCTTTGAGCATGGCTACTACTTTTGCTTCGGTAGCAATGCTGGCATGGTCGGTACCCGGTACCCAACAGGCATTCTTGCCTTCCATACGCGCCTTGCGAATCAGTACGTCCTGGATCGTATTATTGAGCATATGACCCATGTGTAGCACACCCGTTACGTTCGGTGGCGGAATAACAACCGTATAAGGCTCACGTTCGTCGGGGGTAGACTTAAAAAATTGGTTATCAAGCCAGTATTGATACCATTTTTCTTCAATTTCCTGGGGGGCGTATGTCTTTGAAATCATGATCAGTTAGAATCCTATCCTACTTTTTATCGCATGGACTTAGTTGTACGATAATACTTACGTCGGGATTAGGGATAAAAAACAAAATTAGTTAAATTGAAGAGGGCGAAAAAACGAAAGTGTGTCTTTGGCAGTTTTACGTCTATATGCCTACTTCGGCACGGGCCACCCTGCGCCGTCCGACTCAACAGTCTATGGAATTCGGAAAAATATATAATCCCGACGCGGTAAATCTTGATCTGCCACCCGGCGCAGCTTTTAATTCACGGATATGGATGGGGATTGAGCCTACACTACGTCCTACTGTGTTTATCGGTGGTCCTATCTGGGCAAACAAAGATTATGTGGGTAAAGTGTATCCATCGACGGCTAAAGAACGCGATTTTTTACACTACTACGTTCGGCAGTTCAATACCATCGAATTAAACCTGACACATTATCAGATTCCAACCCTTGGAATGGTTGAGAAATGGAAAAGGGAAGCTGCCGGATCGCCCGACCGATCGGGATTTACATATTGCCCCAAGTTTCCGCAGATAATCAGCCACGAACGCCAACTCGTCGCAACTGAGGCACTTACTGAAGAATTTATAAATGCGGTGTTAAGTCTGGAAGAGTTTCTGGGGATGACATTTCTCCAATTGCCACCAACGTTTGGAACTGATAAATGGTACGTGCTGGAAAATTATCTGAAAAGTTTACCCGATGAACTGGACGTAGCGGTTGAATTTCGCCATCCCGATTGGTTCAGTAAAGCATCTGTCTGGCAACAGACTCTGGAAAGGCTTTATTTGCTACGTCGTCACGTAGTAATTACAGACGTAGCGGGTCGACGTGACGTATTGCACATGGGATTGAGTAGTCCGGTTCTGACGCTACGTTTCATTGCCAACGAGGGTCATCCAACTGATTACTCACGTACTGACGCCTGGATACAGCGATTAAAAACATGGTTTGATAAAGGCCTTCAAACTGCTTATCTGTTCATACACGGTGGAGGTGATAACGATACGGCACCGGAGTTAATTCTATACTGGATTCGCGAACTGAATAAACACTGCGGTCTAAATCTGCGTGAGCCTGTTCTTCAGCCCAAAGTAGTACAGGGAAGTTTGTTTTGAATTGCAGGCTTAAGCGTTTACTTTTGCTACATGATTTTAAGAAATGCACATCATCGTCATCATCATTCTGAGCGGTAACGCAGCAGAACAAGATGCGCTTGTTTGTGAATTCGGCGAGATAATCCTGATTAGCACAATATACAAAGCCCGGTTCTGCCAATGAGCCGGGCTTTTTCTTTATGAAAACTGTCATTATTAAATACAACGCAGGTAACGTCCAGTCGGTTATGTACGCACTGGAAAGGCTGGGCGCAAACTATCTGCTTACCGACGATGAGGCTGAAATTCGTTCAGCCGACAAAGTTATTTTTCCGGGTGTGGGCGAAGCCAGTACGGCTATGGCTTATCTGCGGGAACGGGATTTGGATAAACTGATTCCGTCGTTGAAACAGCCTGTTCTTGGTACATGCGTCGGAATGCAGCTTATGTGCCGGCATTCGGAAGAAAACAACACAACCTGCATGGGTATTTTTGATATCGATGTTCGGCGTTTTCCAACAAAACCCGGATTTAAGGTACCGCATACCGGCTGGAACAGCATCCATATGCTACGCGGTCCTTTGACTGATGGTTTGCCGGAAAATGCCTATGTGTATTTCGTTCACAGTTATGCTGCTGAGGTTTGTCCAGAAACCACCGCCGTTTGTGATTATGTTCGTCCGTTTAGCGCCATGTTACATCGGGATAATTTTTATGCAGCTCAATTTCACGCCGAAATCAGCGGGAATATTGGTCAACGTATTTTAGAGAATTTCCTGAAATTATAGCGCAGATGGTTCTTATCTCAAGTATAAAGACACGTTAATAAATTAAAAAGTGGGTCTTTGCCTACGTTATCTATGTACATCATCCCCGCTATTGACATTATTGAAGGGAAAGCCGTTCGCTTAACGCAGGGCGACTATAGTCAGAAAAAGGAGTACAATGCCCGTCCGTTGGAAGTGGCACAGCAATTCGAAGATGCTGGTCTGACCCGTTTGCACCTGGTTGACCTCGATGGTGCCAAACAGAAGCGTGTAATCAATTGGAAAGTTCTGGAGTTGATTGCATCTAAAACCAAACTGCATATTGATTTTGGAGGTGGTGTGCAATCCGACGAAGATCTTCGAGTCGTTTTTGAGTGTGGTGCTAAACAGGTTACGGGCGGCAGCATTGCTGTTAAACAGCCCGACATAATGGAGCGCTGGCTTTCACGACTCGGTCCGGAAAAAATCATCCTGGGCGCCGATGCAAAAAATGAGAAAATTGCGGTCAGCGGCTGGGAAGAATCGACTGAAGTGTGGGTCTACGATTTTGTGGAGAAGTGGGTGGAAAAAGGTATTCGCTACGTTATCAGTACCGACGTAGCAAAAGACGGGCTATTGCAGGGGCCTTCGTTCGATCTCTACCGGAACTTACAGGATCGATTTCCTGATCTGAATGTAATTGCTAGTGGTGGTGTCAGTAATATAGCTGATATTGAAACCCTGGCTGATATGAACGTTTTTGGCGTTATCGTCGGCAAAGCGATTTACGAAGGACGCGTTACGTTGAAGGAATTGACAAAGTTTACAGAAATGTAAGAGAAGTTGGCTATGCAATACCGTAGCGTATTTCTATTCATTTTTCTAGTCCTGTCGGGTAAGACAGTTGCTCAAACTCAATCAAAATTGTATTTCCCAGCCCTGAGCGAAAAAATGGGCTTAAAAATGCCCAGATTGAAAGACGGTGACTATGAAATACGTGTCTGGAAAAAGTGTCAGCTTTGTTTTGGCGAGGCTCATGAGCTTTTCCGATTGATAAAAACGGAGAGGAAACTTAGTTTATCAAAGTATAATCTGCGTTTTAGGAGGGACAAGTTTATCCGTGCAGAGGAAATAGAGTCAAAAAAAATAGTACCAGATGACTTGTGGCGTCGATTAGAGCAACAGAACGTACTGACTTTGCCAGATCAGGCGGCTATTGCTGATGAATTGCATCCCAGGCCACAAAGAGATTCTACCTGGTATACAATTAGTTCAGATGGAACGATCAACGTTCATGCAAAGAAGAAAAAAAACTCTTTTATCTGGATTACGGACGGTGAGAGTTACCATTTTGAAATTTTCAGCGCCAACGGTTCTCGAACATATGCTTATATTAATCCACATGGCGACTTTAGGCATAAACCTGAAATTATCGAGTTGAAAAAAGTAGTTTCGATTCTGGACGAATTGGGCGCAGCATTCTAAATGCCAGAACAGCCATGAATGAAGAATACACAATTAGTACTGATAAGGCCAAACTTGACCTTGTCGTCATTCACCGATTTCTAAGTCAGGAAGCGTATTGGTGCCAGAATATTCCGCTAGAAATTGTTCAGCGTTCTATTGAAAACTCGGCTTGTTTCGGCGTTTATCAGGGAAACCAACAGGTTGGGTTTGCGCGCGTTATTACCGATTTTGCTACGTTCGGCTATCTAGCCGATGTATTTATTCTGCCAGAACATCGGGGAAAAGGACTTTCGAAGCAACTGGTAAGTTTCATCATGAATTACCCGCCTTTGCAGGGGTTGCGACGTATTATGCTGGTTACACAGGATGCGCACAGACTTTACGCGCGGTTTGGCTTCAAACCGATTGATAATCCCGAAAATACAATGAATATTAAAGCTTTTACCGCTTACTAATGCTTACCAAACGTATCATTCCCTGCCTCGATATTAAAGACGGACGTACCGTAAAAGGCACCAATTTTGTTAATCTGCGCGATGCTGGTGATCCCGTTGCGTTAGCTGCTATTTATGCCGAACAGGGCGCTGATGAACTGGTGTTTCTTGACATTACCGCTACTGTTGATGAACGGAAAACGCTGATTGAGCTTGTTCGGAACGTAGCGCATACGATCAATATTCCGTTTACAGTTGGAGGTGGAATCTCATCCGTAGCCGACGTATCAGCTCTTTTAAACGCTGGAGCCGATAAAATTTCCATCAATTCGTCGGCCGTACGAAATCCTGATCTGATTAACGAGTTGGCGCTGGAATTTGGCAGTCAGTGTATCGTGGTTGCCATTGACACGCGTTACGTAGATAGTGAGCATATTGTGCATACGCATGGCGGACGTAAGCCTACTACGCTACGTACCATTGCTTGGGCCAGGGAAATTGAAGAACGGGGAGCCGGAGAGATTCTGTTAACGTCAATGGACACCGACGGCACCAAAGCAGGTTTCGCACTGGAGCTGACTGCTCAGATTTCGGGAGCCGCTAATATTCCGGTAATTGCTTCAGGCGGTGCTGGCACGATGGATCACTTTGTCGATGTGTTCACAACAGGCAAGGCCGATGCGGGTCTGGCGGCCAGTATTTTTCACTTCAAGGAAATCGATATTCCTGCTCTGAAAACGTATTTACGCGAGAAAGGTGTTGAAATGCGGATAACAAATTAACAGCAACGTAGTATCGACTATGTTTTGCCGATACTACGTTGCTACTTAAAACTTAAAGCCTAGTTCCAGAGTTACGGTCCGGCTTTTAGACACCAGCTCGTTGCCCCGCGCTACGTTAATCAGGCCCCGCTGATAGCTCATGCCAATATTAAAGGCATTGTTCTGGTTGATTTTGTATTGGATGCCCGTTCCGAGTAACAGTTCTACGTCTCCAAAACCATATTGTCTACGATTGCCTCCGCTTTCGGCTGTGTATAAACCATTACGTACCTGATCTAATGGTTTTTCAGCAAGTTTAATACTGAATAAACCACCCGTTTGTAGATAGAGCCGCATATTCGGCGCAATGTTGTTGGCAAATAGTTTTACAGTAGCTGGGAGTTGTAAATACTGTAAGTTGTAAATCGACTCTTTTTCGGGCGCACCCGGATTCCAGATTGTCGAGCCAAACGTACCGGGCATTTGAAAACCTGATCGTTTGATGGTGTACCAAAGGCCAGTGCTGAACGCATAGCGATTTTTAAAGAAGAAATAATCCAGCGAGGGCCCAACGCTCATACGCACACCCACTCCGTTCGGCTGAAAACCCGCATAACTGCCCGTACCTTCGGCCGTGTTGATGTTAAGCGAAGGGGCAAACCGGATACTCATCTCGATCAGGTGCGTAGGCCAGGCGTAATCAGGACCAGACCCATACCCATTGTTCTCATTGGCGTCGTCCGCATTCTGCCGCTGTTGTCGACGACGTTTTTTGCGGTCGTCGTCGTACTCCTTGCGATTCTTGTCCTGTCCATCATAATTATCGCCCAGAATTTTGCGGAAACGCTTTTCTGTTGCGTTCGATTCCTTCGTTCTTAGCTGGTAAAGTGCCGTTGATTTAGATTGCGCCCAACCACCGGTAACTGTTAGTATGACCAAAATCAATCCTAACCCTGCAACTTTTTTCATAATTTTGCACGTTTTCTATATTGAAAACCCGTGATTTTCATGCGAATACAAGTGGCCATTGTGGGCCTTTTTTGTTTGTTTTTTTTAGCTTCGTGTACTAAAAACGAAGAGGTTACGCTTGTTCGGCTCGATCAACAACTCTTTTCCTATAAGTCTGCCGACAGTGTCCGAACTTTTCTGAATCAGAATCCGGCTGTCGCTCAATTGTACTTTAACGCGAACGGAGCTGGAAATGATACAAGTATAGTTCGGGAATTGACTGACCGGATCAATAATCCGGCGCTGAATGAATTTAATCAGCAGGTTCAGGCTCAATTTGGCGACATGGCCGATCTTCAAAAACAACTGGCTGAGGCCTTCGCCAATATCAAAAAAGACTTTCCTGACTTCCGATCGCCTAAAGTTGTTACGATGGTAACGGGTTTTATGGGACCAGATCTGGTAGTTACAGATAGTCTGATTGTTATTGGTCTCGATTACTTTGCCGGGCCGAAGGCAAAATTCCGACCCCAAGGACCAGAATATCCGCAGTATATTCTCCGTCGCTACGATAAAGATTACCTTGTTCCGGCCATAGTTTTTGCTATTTCTGATAAATATAACGCTACTAATCGCCAGGATCAAACAATGCTGGCCGATATGATTTACTACGGTAAAGGGTACGTATTTACCAAAACGATGCTTCCTGAAGTGGCGGATAGTTTAGTTATCGGATACTCAGACAAACAACTAACGGAAACGTTTAACGCGCAGGATGTTGTTTGGGCACATTTTATTGATAATCAACTTCTGTATCAGACCAACCCAGCTATAAAACAGCGATATTTGAATGAGCGGCCCTTTACGGCTGAAATTGGACAGGCTTGCCCAGGGGCTATTGGTCGTTGGGTAGGATGGCGGATTGTAGGACGATATCACGATAAACATGCAAACGTTGGCATCAGTGAGTTGATGGGCGACGCTAATGCCCGACAGATTTTTGAGCAGTCAGGCTATAAAGGACAAAGCGAGTAAAAAAAGTCGTGAGTCGATAGTTATCAGTTGGAAACTCCAAAGGATCGACTACCGGCTAGCTGACTATCGACTGATAATGGCAAAGCGAGGAGAAAATGTTGGCGAAGACGCCAATAAAGACAAGAAGCCAAAGTTTACCAGAGAGGGCTTCAGGAAAGCACTGAATATTTTCCGGTTTGTAAAACCTTACCGGGGGATGTACATTATCGGATTCATTTTTTTGATTCTGTCTACAGCAACGACCATGAGTTTCGGTTTGCTGATTGGGCAAATCACAAGTGTTATCCAGGGTAAATCTTCCTTTACACTCAATCAGACTGTTCTTTTTTTTGTGGGCGTACTGGTAGCCCAGGCTATTTTCTCATTTTCCCGAATTTACTTTTTCTCTCAGGTAAGCGAAAGGGCAATGGCCGATGTTCGCAGATCGGTTTACGCTAAGATCATTACGTTACCGGTTCCTTTTTTTGAGCAGCGACGAGTAGGTGAGCTGACAAGCCGAATTTCGGCAGACGTATCACAGCTACAAAATGTATTTACGCTGACGTTAGCTGAGCTGTTTCGTCAGGTTGCTACGTTGGTTATCGGTACGGGAATTATCCTGTACGTTTCCTGGAAATTAACGCTATTCATGCTGGCAACCTTTCCCGTAATGATTATCGCTGCTTTGTTCTTCGGCCGATTCATTCGCAAACTATCCAGACAGGTCCAGGATCTACTGGCTCAGGCTAATGTTATCGTTGAAGAAACCTTACAATCAGTCCACGTAGTAAAGGCTTTTACGAACGAAAGCCTGGAAATAGATCGTTACGGAACAGCCTTACAGCGAGTGGTTTCTACAGCCTTACGAGCGGCAACGTATCGGGGCATTTTTGTATCGTTTATCATTTTCGCACTCTTTGGCGGTATTATCAGCGTTGTTTGGTACGGTGGATCGTTGGTGATGAATAACGAAATGCCTTTCGCTGATCTGCTCACATTTCTGGTCTATACAACCTTCATTGGTGGTTCTGTTGGCGGGATGGGCGATGTTTACGCTCAAATAGCCCAGATGATTGGCTCGTCGGAGCGGATTCTGGAAATCCTGGATGAACCTTCGGAAGTAAAGGCCAATGAAGCATTGCCATTATTTGTGCCTGTACACGGTCATATCCGGTACAACGATGTTCATTTTTCCTATCCTTCACGGTCTGACGTAACGGTTTTGAAAGGTATATCATTCGACGTAGCGGCCGGTAAGAAGATAGCACTGGTCGGTCAGAGCGGAGCCGGTAAATCGACGATTGTGCAGTTACTAATGCGTTATTATCCTATTGGTGGCGGTTCGATAACCATCGATGGGCGTGATCTGGATGGCTTTAATATTACTGAACTGCGTAAGAATATGGCTATCGTTCCACAGGAGGTTATGCTGTTTGGTGGAACAATTATGGAAAATATCCAGTACGGTCGGCCCGGCGCCACGGAAGCCGAAGTACGCGAAGCCGCCCGGAAGGCCAACGCCTTGCAGTTTATTGAATTGTTTCCGGAGGGTTTTCAAACAGTTGTGGGCGAACGTGGAATCAAGCTCTCCGGTGGTCAGCGGCAACGTATCGCTATTGCCCGCGCTATTCTGAAAGATCCAGCTATTTTGATTCTGGACGAAGCGACTAGTTCTCTCGATGCCGAATCGGAGCGGCTAGTTCAGGAAGCGTTAGACGAACTGATGCAGAACCGAACAACGATTATTATTGCCCACCGGCTGGCAACCATTCGCAAAGTTGACAGGATTTACGTACTGCGCGAAGGGCAGATCGCCGAGTCAGGTACGCACGAGGAATTGGCTGCTCAGGAAGACGGTATCTATGCAAATCTGGTTAAATTGCAATTTGAAATGCTGGATAATGAGTAAGATAGGCAGTTGTTCCTGACATTATCCATTCTTTATTTTCCCTGCTATAACAATGACACTTGCTTCTAAAACCCTGAAAGACTTTAACCTGCGTCATACGAGTGGACGAGAGGAAGTACTGGATTTGTTTCTGAATGCTGGTCATGCACTGGCACATCACGACATCGAAAATGGTCTTGGTCCTGACCACGACCGTGTGACAATTTACCGGACGTTACGTACATTTCTGGATAAAGGCCTGCTTCATAAAGTTCTCGACGATGAAGGAGGCACAAAATATGCCCTTTGCCGCGAAACATGTACAGATGGCCACCATCATCACGATCATGTTCATTTCAAGTGCGAAACCTGCGGTCAAACGACTTGCCTGGAGCAGGTTAGCATTCCGACAGTTACATTGCCCAAAGGTTACAACCGTAAAGAAATGAACCTACTGATTCAGGGCGTTTGTCAGGATTGTAATAAGTAATACGGGCGGTTTATCGTTACGTTAGAAACCCGCCGTTTTGCTCGAAAAAATTATGGGTTCCTTCCCGCGTTACATTATGCCCACCGAAACCTTTCTACAACGTCAACAGAAATTTACTCAGTTAGAACAAACGGCCCAGCGTCAGTACAATCAACTGGCTTTTTGGCGGCTCCTGTGGTTTGTTGGGTGTAGTGCCGCTGTTTGGCTGCTTATTCGACTTGATCAACAGGTAGCTGCCATAGCTACGTTATTAGCTGGCGTTGTCGGTTTTCTAATTCTGCTGAAAAAGCACCAGGCTATCCGGCGCGAACGGGATTTGAATCACCAGCTTGCTTTTGTTAATCAGGATGAAACGGCTCGGCTCAAACGCCAATACCTGCGCCCGGAAACAGGGGAGCCGTTTGCCAGCCCGACGCATTATTATTCAGGAGATCTGGACGTTTTCGGTAAGCATTCTCTATTCAGACTTCTCAACCGAACCTACACGCATGAAGGTGAAAACCGGCTAGCTGCCTGGCTGAAAGCCCCTTCTGCCCCAGACTCTATCCGTTTACGACAACAGGCTGTTGCTGAGTTACAACCTCAGATTGACTGGCGGCAACAATTTGAAGCACTGGCTTATATTGAAGAAGCCGTTAATAAATCGCCTAATGAACTGATCAAATGGGCAACCGCTGCCGACAAATCTCCATTGCCGGTTTATTTGAACGTAGTGCGGTTTCTTTTTCCGGTTATTACAATTGGCCTGTTCGTTAGCTGGTTATTGGGCTACTTGCCTGGTATCTCTGTTCTAATTGGGCTAGCCATTCATGCTGCTGTACTCAGTCAGACCACGGCACGAGCCAAAGAAGTTAGCGAGCAGACATTCGAAATATCAACGGCGTTACGTGCTTTCCAATCCTTATTTCAGCAAGCCAAGCAGCTAAAAGGGAAAGCGATTCGCCTACGAGCCATTGAACAGGCCTTAATGTCGGATGGGCAATCAGCCGCCGAAGCCGTTGGGCAACTTTCCAGACTGACCGAAGGGCTAAACTACAGGCGAAATCCTTACTTCTATCTGTTTTTTGGAGTCGTTACGTTGTGGGATATTCATTATCTATACCGACTCGAACAATGGCGGAAAAGTCATGGCCCCGATCTTAGTCGATGGTTCGAAGCACTTGGTGAGCTGGAAGCACTTATCAGTCTGGCGGGCTTTGCTTATGCTCATCCTGCTTACGTAGTCCCCGACATTGTCGATGATGAATTCATACTAGATTTTACGTCAGCGGCTCACCCGTTGTTACCACCGGAACGTAGCGTAGCAAATTCGCTGTCATTATCAGGTTCTGGTCAAACTGTACTGATTACGGGTTCTAACATGTCGGGAAAAAGCACATTTTTGCGGACGGTTGGCGCTAACGTAGTATTAGCGCTTGCGGGTGCCGTTGTTAGTGCCGAACGATTCTGGTGTTCGCCAGTACGTGTTTTTACAAGCATGCGCACCCAGGATTCGCTGGAAGAAAGCACGTCATCGTTCTACGCTGAACTTAAACGGCTTCAGACACTTATCAATCTGACAAAACAGACGGATGCTACGTCCCAAAGTCGCTTGCCGCATGATCGCCTGCCGGTATTATATTTTCTGGACGAAATTCTGAAAGGAACAAACTCTGCAGATCGACATCGGGGCGCGGAAGCGTTAATCCGTCAGTTACATCGAACTACGGCTTCGGGCTTTGTCTCGACGCATGATCTTGAGCTAGGCCAGCTTACCGACGCGGATGACTTCGTCCGAAATTATCATTTCCAGTCTGATCTGCTAAACGGTGAACTTATCTTTGATTACCAACTTCGTACAGGCATTTGTAAGAGTTTTAACGCCAGCCAGTTGATGCAAGCCATTGGTATTGAAATGAACGCAGTTCAAAAATAAAACCAATAGCAGCGGAAAGTTGGTCCTATCTGCACTGCTGGCATTGGAATCTTGATGTATTTGAACAAGGCCAGAAAAACTTTAGCCGTTGCACTACGGGGTTTCAAGAGTTTGATCAGGTTTATATCTGGCGCAACGTACCACTCATGTCTGCCTCCTAACCCATCTTTGTTCATGTTCCACGTTTCAGCCTCCAGACCCATTCCAACCGACAATTGCAGCCAGTCAGGCCAGATACGTTGCCAGCGCTGACCGCCAAAATGCTCAGGCGAAAATGAAAACCAGTACGTTTGATTGATGTAGTCATCAATAGAAAAGCGTTGTACGGGAATTCCACGCGACTTGAAATATTTAGGGGTCTGCTGCCAGTAACTGAATTTCCACTGAGAATCTCGTAGAAAACCCGACCGATTCTGAACCATTGGCCAGAAACCACCAATGGTACCTGCTGCTACATCGCGCCAGCTAAAGCCATACGTTGGTGAATACGAATCTTTTAATTCGATTCCTAACTCTACAAAAGCTGCTGAACCAAAAGCCAGCCATTCGGCTTTCGACTGCCTCACGCCTGCCCACCGAAAGGCGCTATAGTACGCGTCGGCTATAAACGTACCACCCATTAGATGAGCAATTTTGTCTAAACTTCTGGCGTAAGTCAAATCTCGGCCTTCATCAAAATGGAACGGAACGCCTTTGTCATGCCACCAGGTTCGTTCCAGATACCCATACGTTGAACCTAAAGTAAGAAGTGACGTAGCGCCAACCGCCCACAATCTGCCCTTTTTGGGCGTACTAACTGATAATTTATACTTTCTTGCAAGACTATCCGAACAGGCTGGTAAGGAGTCAGTTTGAGGACTAATCTGTAGTGAGCAAAAAAGTAGGAGAAGTTTAAGTCCCATGAGTGCAATAGGACTCGAAGATTATCAAAAAGTTACCTCCTTTTAACGTATAAGGAAAGTGCCAGGAAGATGTGAATCCTGTGCAAAACAACTCCTTCGGAGGATTGTTAAATCTGGAGAAAGCAGTACCTTTGCCACAAAATAAAATAGTATGCATGCATACTATTTTATTTTGTAATAGCGTAAATAATTCAAAGAGTGCGAGCGGCAAGGCATAAAAAAAGCCTTCTCGATTGAAAAGGCTTACGTTAAGGTGGTGGTGATGGACGGAATCGAACCGCCGACACAAGGATTTTCAGTCCTTTGCTCTACCAACTGAGCTACATCACCGAAACGTGGGTGCAAAAGTACGTATTACGGCTCTCTTTGCAATACTTGAGACAGAATATTTTTTAATAAATGATTTTTCTCGATCAATCTGTTTGATTATCAGATAGAATAAATTTCAAAAATGGAATGGAGATTATTCAGCAAATTTTATTCGTAGCGGCATTAGCTGTAACCGCCTGGTTCATAACTAAACGTATCCAACTCATTACTCGAGCTATCGGGTTAGGTCGGCCGGAGAATCGGTTCGATCATGCTGATGAACGGTTGAAGACGATGCTGCTGGTAGCGTTCGGGCAGAAAAAGATGTTTACCAACGTATTAGTTGGGGTTATGCACTTTGTTATTTATGCCGGCTTCATCATCATCAATCTTGAAATTCTGGAGATTATTCTGGATGGTATTTTAGGTACGCATCGTCTGTTTGCCCCCTACATTACGCCGGTTTATCCAATCTTGATTGACGTTTTTGAAATACTGGCTTTTGGCGTACTGGTTGTATGCATCGTGTTTTTGTGCCGTCGATTCATTGCCAAAGTGAGTCGTTTTCAGCCAGATCGACATCGTGAAATGACGCGCTGGCCCCGCACAGATGCAGCTATTATTCTCATTGCTGAAATCTTATTAATGGTCGCTTTTTTGACCTGGAATGCATCCGACAGCGTCCTGCGCGATCGGGGCTTCGGTCATTATGCTGAATTGCAGGGTATTGTACCCGATTTCTTGATCAGCCAATTTTTAAAGCCACTCTTCACGGGTTTCAGTGATACCGCTTTAGTGCTTTATGAACGGTTATCCTGGTGGGCGCATATTCTGGGAATTATGGCTTTCGCCGTATACGTAACGTATTCAAAGCACCTGCACATCGCTCTGGGCTTTCCAAACGTCTATTTCTCGGATCTTCAGCCAAAAGGCGAGATGCAGAATATGCCTGAAATCACCAAAGAAGTACAATTGGCTTTAGGATTACCCGTAACAACTGAGGCCGATGGTTCGCAGGCAAATGATAATGGAGAGCAGCCGGCAGAGGTTGGCCGGTTTGGAGCTAAAGACGTACAGGATCTAAAATGGATCAATCTTATGAATGCCTACAGTTGTACCGAGTGTGGACGTTGTACGGCAGCGTGTCCGGCCAATATTACAGGTAAAAAACTGTCGCCCCGCAAGATCATGATGGATACCCGAGACCGACTCGAAGAAATTCAACAGGGTTGGAAAATGCACGGTTATGATTACAAAGACGATAAATCACTGCTGAACGACTACATTACGGCGGAGGAGCTGAACGCTTGCACAACCTGTCAGGCTTGCGTTAATGCTTGTCCGATTAATATCAATCCGCTGGATATTATCCTGCAGTTGCGTCGCTATCGGGTGATGGAAGAATCGCAGGCGCCGGCGTCCTGGAATGCGATGTTCAGCAATATTGAAAACAACATGGCTCCCTGGAAATTTTCGCCAGGTGATCGGTTTAACTGGGCTGAACAGGTGAATGAAGTTAAATAAATATGTGTCAGACTACGGACTAAAAACATGGCTGAAGAAGTAAATACATATAAAGTACCGACAATGGCCGACATGATGGCATCGGGCGAGGAGCCAGAGGTTCTGTTCTGGGTTGGCTGTGCAGGATCGTTCGATGATCGTTATAAACGCGTAACGATTGCCTTCGTTCGAATACTAAACCATGTTGGTATCAAGTTCGCTGTATTAGGGCCGGAAGAAGCCTGTACGGGAGATCCGGCACGTCGAGCCGGAAACGAATTTTTGTTTCAGATGCAGGCAATGGCGAATATTCAGGTATTAAATAGCTATAACGTTAAGAAGATCGTAACTGCCTGCCCACATTGCTTCAATACGCTTAAGAACGAATATCCTGAACTGGGGGGTAAGTATGAAGTGACTCACCATTCCCAGTTTTTACAGGGACTTATTAATGAAGGACGTATTAGGGTTAAAGACGGCCAGTCGTTCAAAGGACGGCGGATAACGTTTCATGATTCGTGCTATCTAGGGCGGGCTAATAAAATTTA